>NZ_JBGCUL010000649.1:0-2576 GCF_054177685.1 Pseudomonas sp. P5_A2_2 | reverse complement strand
AGGTCACCATGGCCTTCTTCGAATCGAGCATCCCTTCGTCCATGTTGATGTCGATCACCTGGGCGCCGGCCTCGACTTGCTGCAGGGCGACTTCCAGGGCTTCGGTGTAGTTGTCCTCGCGGATCAGGCGGGCGAACTTGGCGGAACCGGTGATGTTGGTCCGCTCGCCGACGTTGACGAACAGCGAACTGCGATCGATGGTGAACGGCTCAAGGCCCGAGAGGCGGCACGCCTTGGGAATGTCCGGAATCTCGCGCGGCGCATAACCGGCCACGGCCTTGGCGATGGCTTCGATGTGGCCCGGCGTGGTGCCGCAGCAACCGCCGACGATGTTGAGGAAGCCGCTCTGGGCGAATTCTTCGATGACCTTGGCGGTTTCCGATGGCAGTTCGTCGTACTCGCCGAATTCGTTCGGCAGGCCGGCGTTCGGGTGCGCGGAAACGTGGGTGTTGGCCTTGTTCGACAGCTCTTCGAGGTACGGGCGCAGTTCGCGGGCGCCGAGGGCGCAGTTCAGGCCGACGGAAATCGGCTTGGCGTGGGCCACGGAGTTCCAGAAGGCTTCAGTGGTCTGGCCGGACAGCGTGCGGCCCGAGGCGTCAGTGATGGTGCCGGAAATCATGATCGGCAGTTCGACGCCCAGTTCTTCGAACACGCCCTGGACGGCGAAGATCGCGGCCTTGGCGTTCAGTGTGTCGAAAATGGTTTCGATCAGGATCAGGTCGGCGCCGCCTTCGATCAGGCCTTTGGTGGATTCGGTGTAGTTCTCCACCAGCTCATCGAAGGTCACGTTGCGGTAGCCGGGGTTGTTCACATCCGGGGACAACGAGCAGGTGCGACTTGTAGGGCCGAGCACGCCGGCGACGAATCGCGGCTTGTCCGGAGTTTCCAGGGTCTTGGCGTCGGCGACCTTGCGCGCCAGGCGAGCGCCTTCTACGTTTAACTCGTAGGCAAGGCCTTGCATGCCATAGTCAGCCAGGGAGATCTGGGTGGCGTTGAAGGTGTTGGTTTCCAGAATGTCGGCGCCAGCGTCCAGGTAGGCTTTTTCAATGCCGCCAATCACGTCCGGGCGAGTCAGTACCAGCAGATCGTTGTTGCCTTTGACATCGCTTGGCCAGTCAGCGAAGCGTTTGCCACGGTAATCCTGCTCTTCGAGCTTGTAGCTCTGGATCATCGTGCCCATACCGCCATCGAGAATCAGGATGCGCTCTTTGAGGGCGTGCTTGAGAGCTTGAAGGCGAACGCTGCGATCGGACATTTGGACTACTCGGTAAGACCATGACGAAGGGCAGGGATGATAGCAAACCTGTGCGCTTTTAGAGCATGACTCGGTTTTGCATGAATATCGTTCATGTTGGCAAGGGTGACAGACCGGTAGAATCGCGGCGTTTTTTCAGGATTCAGGACCAGGGACATGTCGTATCGCTTCGTCATCGGCACATTGCTGTTGTTTTTAAGCTGGGGCGCTGTGGCGCAAAGTCCGGCGATTTCTTCCGTCATTTCATACAGCCGCGACATTCAACCGATCTTCACTGAAAAGTGCGTGGCCTGCCACGCCTGCAACGACGCCGCCTGTCAGCTCAATCTGGGCAGCGGCGAGGGCGCGGCACGTGGCGCGACGAAAGTCCCGGTCTACGACGGGGACCGCCGGCAGGCTGTTGCGCCGACCCGACTATTCTATGACGCCTCCGGCAAACAGGCCTGGCAGCAAAAGGGCTTCTATTCGGTGCTCGATGCCCAGGGCAGCCAGGCCGCATTGATGGCGCGGATGCTGGAACTGGGCCACAAAACCCCATTGCAGCCCAACGCCAGGCTGCCGGAAGACATCGTCCTGGGCCTGAACCGGGAAAACATGTGCGCCATGCCCGGGGAGTTCGACGGCTACGCCGCCAGGCATCCGAAGGAGGGTATGCCGCTGGCAGTGACCGGCCTGACCGACCAGCAGTACCAGACGCTGCAACGCTGGCTGGCGGCAGGGGCGCCCATCGACCGGCAGGGCCTGGTCCCGAGCGCCAAAGAAGCCCAGGAAGTGATCCAATGGGAAAGCCTGCTCAACTCCCCGGGCGCCCGGGAAAGCCTGGTGGGGCGATGGCTGTACGAGCACTGGTTCCTCGCCCATCTCTACTTCAAGGATGGCGAGTCCGGGCATTACTTCCAGTGGGTGCGTTCGCGCACCCCGACCGGCCAGCCGATTGACCTGATCAACACCCGTCGCCCGAACGATGATCCGGGCACGCAGTTCTACTATCGCTTGTGGCCGGTGCAGGGCGTGATCGTGCACAAGACCCACATCACCTATGCGTTGAGTGCGGCGAAGCTGGCGCGGGTCAAGAGCCTGTTCTACAGCGGCAACTGGCAGGTCGACGCATTGCCGGGCTACGGGCCGCAGAGCCGGGCCAACCCGTTTGCCACCTTCGAAGCGATTCCGGCCCAGGCGCGCTATCAGTTCATGCTCGATAACGCCGAGTACTTCGTGCGCACCTTTATCCGTGGGCCGGTGTGTCGCGGTCAGATCGCCACGGACGTGATCCGCGATAATTTCTGGGCGTTTTTCCAGGCGCCCGAGCACGACCTGTATG
>NZ_JBGCUL010000648.1:0-2581 GCF_054177685.1 Pseudomonas sp. P5_A2_2 | reverse complement strand
CTCATCGTTTGCGGCACCACCGGCGAACCGGCGGCGATGGGCAAACATGAGCAACTGGCGGTGCTGGATGCCGTGCTGGAGCTGGCGCCGGCGCAACGGGTGGTCATGGGCCTGGCCGGAAACAACCTGACCGAGTTGTTGCAATTCCAGAGCGAGATCCTCGAGCGCCCGGTGGCTGGCCTGCTGGTGCCGGCGCCGTATTACATCCGACCGTCCCAGGCCGGCCTCGAAGCGTTTTTCCGCACGGTCGCCGATGCCTCCAGTGTTCCGCTGATTCTCTACGACATCCCTTACCGTACCGGCGTGGCCTTCGAACAGGCGACCCTGCTCAACATCGTCGCCCACGAGCGCATCGTCGCCATCAAGGATTGCGGCGGTAATTTTTCGAACACCCTCGCCTTGCTCAACAGCGGCCATGTCGACGTGCTGTGCGGCGAAGACAACCAGATCTTCAACGCCCTGTGCCTGGGTGCCAAAGGCGCGATTGCCGCGTCGGCGCATGTCCATCCCGAACTGTTCGTGCAATTGCACCGGCAGATCCGCGACAACCAATTGGCTGAAGGCCGCGCCACGTTTTTCCGATTGCTGGCGCTGATCAACAGCCTGTTCCTGGAGCCCAACCCGGCCCCGGTAAAAACCGCACTCGCCCTGCAAGGCTTGATCGGTGACGAACTGCGCGCACCGATGCAGCGCAGCAGTGAATCGATGACCGAGCGTTTGAAAGGCGTGCTCAGCGCATTGGGCCGCGACAATCGATAGAGCGCCCGCCGCCGGCCCGAGTACCATGGAGCGATTCGATCAGCCTTCAGGGGCACCGACATGCTGTACCGAATCGCCGCCGACGGGCTGATGCTGTTTCACCTGTCGTTCATTGTGTTCGTGTTGTTCGGCGGGTTGCTGGTACTCAAATGGCGCCACCTGATCTGGTGGCACCCGCCCGCTGCGCTGTGGGGTATGGCGGTGGAATTCTTCCACCTGCCCTGCCCGCTGACCGACTGGGAAAACCGCATGCGTCATGGAGCCGGGCAAACCGGCTATGGCGGTGGATTCATCGAGCATTACGTTTGGCCGGTGATTTACCCGGCAGGCCTGACGCCCGGCATTCAGTTGGGATTGGGCGCTGTGGTACTGGTACTCAACGTACTGGTTTATCTTCGAGTGATCAGAAAGTGGAAGTGCCCCTGAAAGATCGCAGCCTGCGGCAACCCCTTTTCCAGAGCAAAGAGTTGAATCGGGCGAGTAGTTTGTAGGAACTGACTTACTCGAAAAATGGAAAAGGAGCTGAAAACGCAGGAACAGTCCGACTTAACAATCTATCTACAACCGTCAATAGTACCCCCTATTAAAAAAGCTTAAACCGCAATGGGGGCATCATGAATCGCACCACACCGTCAGTCACTGGCGACGCTTCGACATTCGATCGATTACGAGCTGTCTGGAAAGAAATCCTCGGCCACCAGGCCATCTCGGCCGACAGCGATTTTTTTGAATGCGGCGCGACTTCCCTATCGGTCACGATGCTGCTTGGCAGAATTGCCAACCTGTTCAATGTTGACCTGACACCCAAAGATATTTTCGACCATCCGACACTGGCTCAGCAGACGGGCTTGCTCAACGGCAGCGCCCGCGAAGGTAGTGAAAACAACCTATTGCTGGACGCCCATGCCTGGCGCAAGCGAGAAGGTGAAGATACGCCCGGACTGGCTCAACGCGAGGTCCTTGAAAAGCCCCCCGAAACCCCGGCCTATCTGGAAAATGTGGTGATGGCGTTTTACATTCGAGGCGAGTGTTCAGTGGCCAGGGTTCGCGAAGCCTTCGGCGCCGTACTTGAACAGCAACCGGCGTTACGTTGCAGTTTCGGGTTCAACTCACAAGGCCAGTGGCGTCGCTCACAACACGCCCTTGATAAGTTCCCGTTGCCTTTTCACCTGATAAACCTGGCGCTTGAAAGCGATATCAGTCGAACCGTGACCGATCTGATCGCTGAAGAAACATTGACCGCTTTTGACCTGGGACATCCACCGTTGATTCGGGCAACCTACCTTGAATGCCAAGGGACGGATGACGTGCTGATCATCACCGCCCATCACATAGCATTCGATGGCTGGTCAGGTGCAGTACTGATGGACCAGCTTTGCGCGCACTATCAGTCATTACTCGCTACCGGCGTGCCTGACAAAGCCAAATACTGCCTGCAATACGCAGACTATACCGATGCCCAACATCAACGTCTGGCTGAAAACCTGCTGGGTAAACATAGCGATTTTTGGCAAGAGACACTGAAACAATTACCCGAACCCTTTCCACTGCGCGGCGCTGTTGAGCGGCCTCGGCAATTTACTTATCGCAGTGCCGTTCTACCGCTCAATCTGGATGTGCAATACCCCGCAATCGCGCAATTGTGCAGCCGAACGGGCTTGAGCCTTTATACCGTTATCCTCACTGCGTTTCTGGTTTCTCTCGCCAGAAACACAGGCACGACCGACCTCTACGTACGCTCTCCGGTGGCTAACCGGACCGACGCGGCCCTGGAGCCGGTAGTGGGGTATTTTGTTCACCCCATGGTGATTCGCCCCAGGCT
>NZ_JBGCUL010000647.1:0-2583 GCF_054177685.1 Pseudomonas sp. P5_A2_2 | reverse complement strand
CTTAAATCCTATCCCGCACCGAGCCACAAACTCACCAGTTCGACCATACGAGCTGATTATTCCTATACAAAACTTGTACAAAAATAATCAGCCCGTATAGAGCCATTACCCAATATTAGTGCCTGCTGGTCACCGTCAATATATCGGTATAAACCACGTTCACGCTTTGCCCGACTTTCAAGTCCTTGAGTTTGGCCTGGACCTCGGGGCGTTTGACGTCGACGGTCTTGGACTGGCCTTCCGGGTTTTCGAAGGTCACCTGGTGTTTTTTCACGTCAATGTGGGTGATTTTCAACTGCACTTTCACCTGACGATAAGCTTCGCCGCCAGGGTTGGCGCTACCTGGCGCAGCACGCATTTCGCCGGTGGCTTCGGCGGTGCCGGGCAGGCCTTTGTCGACATCGGTGTCGAGGTAGGCTGCAACGGCGCTGGTGACCCTGATATCGACTGAATCGCCGGCCTTGAGATTGCCGAGGTTTTTCGCCTTGTCGGTCAGTTGCACAGGGAACTCATTACCCTGCGGGCCTTTAAGGACTACGGAATGATTCGCAGCATCAACCGAAACGACGGTGGTGGTGACCTGATCAGCCACCACGACTTCGGACAGCGGAATATCGGCGGCAACTGCGCCAAAACTGGCGGCAGACAGCAAGGTTGCGAGGGTGATGGCTTTAGTCAGTGCGTGGCGTTTCATAGACAGAACTTTCCCTGTGATTGATGGCAACAAACGGCGTTGAAACCGGGCTCAACGCCATGTGTGCGAAGAGCATAGACGCTGTTCGGCGAGTGGTCGCGGCGGGTGGATGATTTTCGTGGCGCAGGGCATTAGTACCCGGTCATTTCCAGATATCCGCTCCCTGCATGGCTGCCACTGAGGCGCACCGGGCCTTCCCAATACGGAATGCGCAAGTCCATCCAGGCCTGGGGATTGAGCGCGGTGATGGCGATTTCGAGATGCCTGGCGGGGATCTTGATCGACCAGCGCACAGGTATCTCGCGTCCAGCCACGCGGGCGGTGTCTTGTGGCGTGAGGCTGATGTCGCCGGCGTGCAGCAATTGTGTCTGGCCCCGGGCGTCGATCCAGGTGCCGGTGAGGTAAGGCTCCCCGTCCTTTTGCCGCATGCGATACAGCATCACCTGCTCGCCGCTGTCCAGGTGCAGGGAGAACCAGTCCCAACCGGTCTKATTGCCTGTCAGGGGCTGGCTGCTCCATTCGCGGTCAAGCCAGGCCGGGCCACTGACCTGAAAGGTCTGGCCGTCGATGTCCAGCGTACCGCTGGCCTGGAAAAACGGCTGGCTGTAGTAATACGAGGCCTGACCCTGCTCGGATTTCTGGCTGAACCCCTGGTCCCCCTGAAGCACCAGCGGACCTGTCGAGGTCAACCGCAATCGGTAGCTGAAACGCCGGTCACGAGCACTGAGCTGCAGGTCGGCTAACGGGTCATCGGCAGTCGCCTGGCTGCGCAACTGCCAGTCGTCGATCCACGCATTGAACGGCGCGACGCTGACACCGGCCTGACCGACGCCACCACGGGCATAGCGTTCAGCCGCGTGATGCACCGTTGCCGATGTCACCGCCGCGTGACCGAGCCAGATCGTCTGATTCTGCCAACCCGCCACCTCGGGGGTGGCTTTCAAGGCACTGCGGAACAACGTCCATTGCGCGCCGAACTCATGCCCCTGAGCGTCCTTCAGGTTGGCCGTGACGTACCACCATTCGATGCGAAAGCCGTCGTGCGGGCCGTGATCCGCCGGGAAGCTGAACACCCGACCGGGCACCACCGGGGCGAACGCAGCGGCCTGGTTGCCCAGCCCGGCAAAACCCTTTTCCAGCGGTGCCGGTTGATCGCAACCGCTCGCTAGCAGCGCCAGGAGCAACACGCAGGCTTTAATCTTCATGGGCAAACGTCCGCAGCAGGTCCGCCGGTTGTGTGCGGTACAAACGGTACAACGGCCAGGCCGAGGCCAGCAGCGTCGCCACCAGCGCCAGACCCATCAGTTGCAACAGTTGCCATGGAAACACCCGCAACGGCAGGCGCCAGCCAAAGGCCTGCACGTTGATCACCGTGTCCAGGCACCACGCCAGGGCGATGCCCAGCGGCAACGCCAGCACCAGGGTCAGCAGCGCCAGCAGCCAGGTTTGCCCGAGGTTGAGCAACATCAAATGCCGACGTGTCACCCCCAGTGCCCACAGCGGCGCCAGTTGCCCGAGACGGCTCTGGCTTTGGGTCAACAGACTGATGAACAGCGCCACCCCGGCCACGCACAGCGTCAGGCTATTGAGCGCGGCGGTGGCGGCGAAGGTGCGTTCGAAGACTTGCGTGGACCAGCCCTTGAGCCGCGCCTGATCGACGATGCGGCTGTCGTCCAGGGTAAAACGCGCCTGTAATGCCGCGACGAACGCCGGGATCGACGCCGGCTCGATGCGCAGGTTGAAGCGGCTCGGTGTCAATTGCGGCCAGCCGCGCTGGAGGTGATTGATATTGACCAGAATGTGGCCATTGGGATTGCCGTAGTCGGCGTAGATCCCGACGATCCGCGGCGACCACGGGCCGGTGGGCGTCGGCAGCGTCAGGTGATCGC
>NZ_JBGCUL010000646.1:0-2583 GCF_054177685.1 Pseudomonas sp. P5_A2_2 | reverse complement strand
CCCCATACCTGTGGGAGCGAGCTTGCTCGCGATGAGGCCGTCACATTCAACCTTTATGTTGGCTGTGATTGCGCTATCGCGAGCAAGCTCGCTCCCACATTAAGATCTTCCGGAGTTTTCCATGACGGCCCACGCCGACCTTTCGCCGACCCTCCAACTCGCCATCGACCTGATCCGCCGTCCGTCCGTGACGCCGATCGACGCCGATTGCCAGAAGCAGATGATGCAGCGCCTGGGCGATGCCGGTTTCACCCTGGAACCGATGCGCATCGAAGATGTGGATAACTTCTGGGCCACCCACGGCCAGGACGACGGTCCGGTGCTGTGCTTCGCCGGCCACACCGACGTGGTCCCGACCGGTCCGGTGTCGGCCTGGCAGATCGAGCCGTTCAACGCGCTGATCGACGAACACGGCATGCTCTGCGGCCGTGGCGCCGCCGACATGAAAGGCAGCCTCGCCGCCATGACCGTCGCGTCCGAGCGTTTTGTCGCCGACTACCCGAATCACAAGGGCAAAGTCGCGTTTCTGATCACCAGCGACGAAGAAGGCCCGGCGCACCACGGCACCAAGGCCGTGGTTGAACGCCTGGCCGCGCGCAAGGAGCGTCTGGACTGGTGCATCGTCGGCGAACCGTCGAGCACCACCCTGGTGGGTGACGTGGTCAAGAACGGCCGTCGCGGCTCCCTCGGCGCCAAGCTGACCGTGCGCGGTGTACAAGGCCACGTGGCTTACCCGCACCTGGCGAAGAACCCGATCCACCTCGCCGCCCCGGCCCTGGCGGAACTTGCCGCCGAGCACTGGGACCACGGTAACGATTTCTTCCCGCCGACCAGTTTCCAGATTTCCAACGTCAACTCCGGCACCGGTGCGACCAACGTGATCCCGGGTGATCTGGTGGCGGTGTTCAACTTCCGTTTCTCCACCGAGTCCACCGTCGAAGGCCTGCAAAAGCGCGTCGCCGACATCCTCGACAAGCATGGCCTGGACTGGCACATCGACTGGGCGCTGTCCGGCCTGCCATTCCTCACCGAACCGGGCGCGCTGCTCGACGCGGTATCGGCGAGCATCAAGGACATCACCGGTCGCGAAACCAAGGCGTCCACCAGCGGTGGCACCTCAGACGGGCGCTTCATCGCAACCATGGGCACCCAAGTGGTTGAGCTGGGCCCGGTCAACGCGACCATCCACCAGGTCAACGAGCGCGTGCTGGCCGCCGATCTCGACGTGCTTACCGAAATCTACTACCAGACCCTGATCAAGTTGCTCGCCTGATGCTGGCGTGTCCGATCTGCAGTGAACCGCTGAACGCGGTGGAAAACGGCGTGGCCTGCCCAGCCGGGCATCGTTTCGACCGTGCGCGCCAGGGTTATTTGAACTTGCTACCGGTGCAACACAAGAACAGTCGCGACCCTGGGGATAACCAGGCGATGGTCGAAGCCCGCCGCGACTTTTTGAACGCCGGGCACTACGCCCCGGTGGCCAAGCGTCTGGCGGAGCTGGCTGCCAGTTATGCACCGCAGCACTGGCTGGACATCGGTTGTGGCGAGGGTTACTACACCGCGCAAATCGCCGAGGCTTTGCCAGATGCCGAAGGTTATGCCTTGGACATCTCCCGCGAAGCGGTCAAACGCGCCTGCAAACGCAACCCGAAGCTCACCTGGTTGATCGCCAGCATGGCGCGGGTGCCGTTGGCTTCCGGCAGTTGCCAGTTCCTGGCCAGTGTCTTCAGCCCGCTGGATTGGGAAGAAGCCAAGCGCCTGCTCAGTGTTGGCGGCGGCCTGATGAAAGTCGGGCCAACCAGCGGCCACCTGATGGAACTGCGTGAACGGCTGTATGACGAAGTCCGCGAGTACATTGACGACAAGCATCTGGACCTGGTGCCGGAAGGCATGGCATTGGCGCACAGCGAGACGCTGACGTTCAAGCTGACGCTGGACAAGCCGCAGGACCGTGCCAACCTGCTAGCGATGACGCCCCACGGCTGGCGTGCCAGTGCCGAGCGCCGGACAGCGGTTATCGAACAGGCCGAGCCGTTCGAGACCACCGTATCAATGCGCTACGATTATTTCGTTCTTCAATAACTTTTGGTTCCGGGCGAGTGCCCGAGACCGGCTAAATCCGCGAATGGATTTTTCAGACCCGCAGTGAGGACATCCATGCGCCAACCCGATATCGAGATTTACCTGAAAGACGCCGACGTCGACCACAAAGCCATTTCCGCTTGGCTCGGTGCGGCATTGGGCCCGTGCACGGATTGGGTCCAGAAGGGCCAGACCTACAAGTGCAAGGCTGGCAACGTGCCGGTGACCTGGTTGCCAAAAGCCGTCGGTAAATGGAACAGCCTGTATCTGGAAAGTGACCAGACCCCATGGGACGACGACATCGCCTGCGCCCGCGCCGCGTTTGCCGCGCTGAACGTCGAAGTGCGTTGCGCGCCGGGCACCTGGGTCGAGGAGGAAGGTGAGGAGACGGCGGATCGCTGGATTCGCATCAGCGCCGATGGTGAAGAAGAAATCACCTGGAAAACCGCGTAATAGCCTACACACCAAACCTGTGGGAGCGAGCTTGCTCGCGATGAGGTC
>NZ_JBGCUL010000645.1:0-2594 GCF_054177685.1 Pseudomonas sp. P5_A2_2 | reverse complement strand
TGATCCGAAGACCATGTTCATCATTCCGACAGCGCCCTTGACTGCCGGCACTTACAAGGTCGAATGGCGCGCGGTGTCGTCGGACACCCATCCGATCACCGGCAACGTCACGTTCAAAGTGAAATGATCGATGAGCGACTCGGCCAACGTCGTGCTGCGGTTTGTGTTGTATGTGGATTTGATGCTGTTGTTTGGCGTGGCGCTGTTCGGGCTCTACAGCTTCAAAGGACAGGAACGGCTATCCGGGACGGTGCTGCCCTTTCGCCGATTATTGACGGCAACAGCCGGACTCGGCGCACTGCTGTCCATCACCGGCATGGTGCTGATGGTTCGCGCCATGAGCGGCGAGTCAGACGTTACCGAGTTGCGCCCTCACATCGAGATGATGCTGTTCGAGACCGACGTCGGGTTGGCCTGGGCTGCGAGGATGATTGCATTGACGGTCGCGGGTCTGGCGTTGATGCTCAACCCACGCGCCCCCGGCATCAGCCTGGTAATCGCCGCCACGGCCGGCGGCATCGCCCTCGCCAGCCTGGCCTGGAGCGGGCACGGCGCCATGGACGAAGACAGTCGCCGTTACTGGCACTTCACCGCGGACATCCTGCACCTGCTGATAGCGGGCGCCTGGCTCGGTGCGTTGCTGGCGTTTGCCCTGATGGCGCAAACCCGGGCTCTGCAAACCGAAGCACACATTCGCTTACTGGCCCTCGCGGTCAAGCGATTCGAGCTTGTCGGTGCGCTGATCGTTGTGATCATCACCCTGACGGGCGTGGTGAACTACCTGTTTATCGTCGGGCCGAAGCTCGATGAGGTTTTACTCAGCCATTACGGAATTTTGCTGGCGATCAAAGTACTGCTGTTTGCCGGAATGCTGGTGTTGGCGGCGTTGAACCGCTTTCATCTTGGCCCCTTGCTGGAGCAGTCGTTACGAGAGGGCCAATATCGCGCGGCGGCCCATGCACTTCGACGCAGTGTGGTAGTGGAAATGGCCGCAGCGGTGTTGATTGTGGGGGTGGTGGCGTGGCTGGGGACGTTGAGTCCGGAAGTGGAATGAGCCATCTTCAGGGGGAAATCTCTGACACTTAAGTACTGATTTAAATTTGGGCCACCCAGGCCTGGGCAAAGGCCCAGGCGTTGGGATCTTTGCTGGTTGGCATTTTCATCCTCCCGAGTACGAATTTTCTCTAAATTAGCCGTACGTCTCGGCGGACTTGCCAATGAGGAACTCTTGATTCAATGTAATGACAAATGTCATTACATGAGAATCTATCCCATGGCATCTATCAACATCCGTATCGATGACGACCTCAAGGCTCGCGCCTATCTCGAACTGGAAAAGCTCGGCGTCACGCCTTCCGAACTGATGCGCCAGACCCTGCAATATGTAGCGGAACGTGGTCAGTTGCCTTTCAAGCCTGTCTTGATGACTGAAGACGATGAGGCTTTATTGGCCACCGTGCGGGAACGGCTTGCATCTCCTCAACGAGTAAAGGTTTCTATAGATGACCTATAGCCTTGAGTTTGATGCCCGTGCATTGAAGGAATGGCAAATACTTGGCGACACAGTCCGACAGCAGCTCAAAAAGAAGCTGATGGAGATCCTGAACAATCCACGCATTGAAGCTAACCGCCTGCATGGTTTTCCCGACTGCTACAAAGTCAAACTACGTAGCAGCGGTTACCGCTTGGTCTATCAAGTGATTGACCAGGAAATTACTGTGTTTGTGGTAGCCGTGGATAAACGGGAACGTGAGCAGGTTTATCGCAAAGCGGCTGAACGCTTGAAGTAATGACGCAAGGTGGTAGCCATTTATGGGGGCGCTGATTTTTCACACCGGTGAAAGTTTCACTACACTCCCCCTTCAAAACCACTCCAGCACAAAAGTCCGATAACAATGAAGAAAATCAACAGAGCAATGATGCTCGGCGGCTTGCTCGCACTCTCCCTTGGCGCCCAGGCAGAACCTTCGCACCTGGACAGCGTCATACAACAGGGACAATTACGCGTTTGCACCACCGGTGACTACAAGCCCTACACCCTCAAATCAGAGGACGGCGAGCATTCCGGCATCGACATCGCCATGGCCCGCGCCTTGGCCGACAGCCTTGGCGTCAAGGTCGAGTGGGTGCCCACCACCTGGAAAACCCTGATGCCCGACATGCTCGCCGGCAAGTGCGACATCGCCATGGGCGGCATCTCGGTCACCCTGGAGCGGCAGAAAAAAGCCTTCTTCAGCAACATCCTCGACGTCGACGGCAAAATCCCGCTGGTGCGCTGCGAAGACCAGGCGCGGTACCAGACCRTCGAACAGATCAACCAACCCTCGGTTCGCCTGGTCGAACCCGCCGGCGGCACCAACGAAGCGTTTGTCCACGCCTACCTGCCCAAGGCGCAATTGCAACTGCACGACAACGTAAGCATCTTTCAGGAACTGCTGGATAAAAAAGCCGACGTAATGATCACCGACGCATCGGAGGCGCTGTATCAGCAGAAGCTCAAACCGGGCCTCTGCGCGGTCAACCCCACGCACTACCTGCAATACGGCGAAAAAGCCTACCTGCTGCCCCGCGACGACATCACCTGGAAGCTGTAC
>NZ_JBGCUL010000644.1:0-2600 GCF_054177685.1 Pseudomonas sp. P5_A2_2 | reverse complement strand
AATTTGCCCTCCTACCAGGGTCAGATCCCTGATATCCGCGGAGGTAACCTGGGTTCCCTGCCAGGTTTGCGGCAGCAAACGCCCGTCATTGCTGAAGATAACCGGCAGTTTCGGGACCAGAGTACCCAGCTTCAACTCGGTCTTGGATATCTTCACTTTCCCGGTCAATGCAAGGCTGGAAAAATCGTCAACCGCATGGTCGCCGTCGCTTGGAAACACCACGCCACCGAAATTGGTACCCGTTGGATTGCCATGCTTGCCGGCGCTTGAGTCGAGCTTTACGCCCAACATGCCTAAAGCATCGACACCAAATCCTACAGGGCCTTGGGTGTATCCGGAGATGAATTCCACCTGGAAAGCCTGCCCCCATTCCGCTTGATAACTTTGATTGGCGGCTTGCTGCGCGGGTGTTGCAGAGTCACGATAATCGCTGTTGATATAGTAATTGCGCAGTTTAAGCGCAGCCTTACTATCATCAATGAAACCAGCCGCATGGGCTTGCTGCGCCAATACACACATGGCAGCCGCAACGGTCAAAGTACATTTCATTTATGTGCACCCAAGTCGAGGTTATTATTTTTGTATTAACTATTCAGCTATTTTTCAGGCACAAATGCCCCAACAGCACATGGAGCATAAGCGCCGTCATTCAGGAATTATTTAATGCAGACAGTAACTACATGGATCAATCAGCTTTGAACTGAGCCTTCCATGTTGCCGGCGTACCCAGTTCAGAGTCGACCAACTGATTTTCGAATCGATTGCGCTCACTGATGGCACTGGCGGAGCGATCGGTAATGGAAAACCAGCAAATACCGATGAATGCTACGGCCATTGAAAACAGGGCCGGATATTCATAAGGGAACCAGGCTTGCTGATGATGCAGGATCTTGACCCAAACGGTTGGACTGAGAATGCACAGGGTAATTGCCGATACCAGCCCCAGCGATCCGCCAATCACGGCGCCACGGGTCGTCAAGCCTTTCCAGTAGATCGATAACAACAGTACCGGAAAGTTTGAACTTGCGGCGATGGAGAACGTTAAGCTCACAATAAAGGCGATGTTTTGCTTTTCAAACGCAATCGCCAGGAGGATCGACAACACACCCAGTACGATGGTCGTAACACGAGAGACGCGCATTTCGTCACGGTCGCTGGCGGTGCCGCGGCGCAAAGCATGTGCATAGAGATCATGAGAAACAGCTGACGAGCCAGCCAGGGTCAACCCTGCCACTACCGCCAATATCGTCGAGAACGATACCGCACACATGAATCCGAGGAAGACATTACCGCCGACGTTATGGGCGAGGTGAATCGCAACCATGTTAACGCCACCCAATATTCCACCTGATGCATCGTGATAGGCGGGATTGCTGGCAACCAGGGCAATGGTGCCAAAGCCAATGATGACAATCAGCGCATACCCTATGCCGACAAGACCGGAGGCATAAAGAATGCTTTGGCGCGCGGCTTTAACATCACCGACGGTGAAAAACCGCATGAGAATATGTGGAAGACCTGCCGTACCGAAGACCAGTGCCAACCCCAGGGAAATGGCGGATATCGGGTCGGTAATCAAACCTCCGGGGCTCATGATTGCCCCATGGGTTGGATGAACCTGAGTGGCTTGAGTGAACAATTGGTTCAGGCTGAATCCGAACTCGGATAACACCATGAAAGCCATGAAAACACAGCCGGTCAGCAGTAATACTGCCTTGATGATCTGAATCCAGGTAGTTGCCAGCATCCCGCCAAAGAACACATAGACGACCATCAGCGTACCGACGAGCAGTACAGCCGCGGTGTAATCAAAGCCGAACAGCAGTTCCACCAGTTTTCCAGCGCCTACCAGTTGAGACACCAGGTAAAGCAGCACGATCACGATAGAGCTGGACGCCGCAAAAGCTCGTATGGGTCTTTGCTTCAGTCTGTAGGACAGAACGTCCGCCAGGGTGTAGCGCCCAAGGTTGCGCAATGGCTCCGCGATCAGGAATAGAATGATCGGCCAGCTTGCAAGAAAGCCGATTGAGTAGATCAGCCCATCGAAGCCACTGGTAAAAACCAGGGCGGAGATGCCCAGTAACGACGCTGCGGACATGTAGTCTCCGGCGATGGCCCAACCATTCTGGAAACCGGTAATTTTGCCGCCTGCCGCATAGTGATCGGCAACACTATTGTTTTTACGCGCGGCCCATCGTGTGACAAATAGAGTGAATACGACGAACGCCAGGAACATGCCTATGGCAATGGGGTTATGTTTGGGAGCTGCGGCGGGGACATCGCTCGCGTATACAGTTGCCGAAACAAGGATGGCCGAGAATGTGATAAGAAGACGCTTCATTTTTTGAAGCTCCTGATGATTGTTTTTATTTTTGGGTCGTAGCAGGTGTTGGTGCGCCATACGTAGACAGCAACGAGAAGAACCGTAAAGGCGAGCATTGCGAAGCCAATCGGCACGCCCCACGTCATGGGTTGACCTTCGGTGATAGGTGTACCCATGCGGGCAGGAATAAAGGCCAGCGAAAGAATAAAGCCGAAATATACCGCCAGCATGAGAGCAGTCATGCTCCACGAAAATATTCGTCGCTGTTTTACCAATG
>NZ_JBGCUL010000643.1:0-2608 GCF_054177685.1 Pseudomonas sp. P5_A2_2 | reverse complement strand
CGGCAGTGCCAGGATTTTTTCCTTCTGCCGGGTGATTTCTTCCAGCGCCCGTTGCAGCAGGTCTTTCTGCTCGGCACCGAGGTGCGAGAGGAACTGCGTGCCCTCTTCCAGCATCCAGTCCAGGCCGCGATCGGTTTTACGCTTGATCATATTGGCCTGGGTCGCCAGGTGCAGATGACCGAGCAACTCACCGACCTGCGCGCAATGTTGCGCGTTGGCATGCTTGATGTGCTTGCCGGCCAGACGCGGTTGCAGCAACGCAGGTTTGCCCGCCAGTTCGCGCAAGGCCACGCCGTCGGTGGTGCGCAAGGCGTAAGGCACCGGCAGGTCGGCGCCGTGCAGCACGTCGAGCAGTTCGATGAAGAACGGCATTTCCTGAACCGGACCGCGCTCGACCAGGGTCAGGACAAATTCGCCCTGCTCCAGGCTGATAAAGAAATTGGTGTTTTCGCTACCGGCGGCAATCCCCTGGAAATCAAGCAGGCGGCCGAGGCCATAAGGGGCGAGAAAAGTTTCCAGCTCGGGCCGAGCCAGGGGGGTGAACACAGACATGTTTAAGCTGCCAGTACGGGCGCCGCTGTTGAGCCAGCGCCGATTAAAGTTAGGGACGACTTACCACTTAAAAATTTCCCACGCCGGAATCAGCATATCCGGGTAGTCGGAGCGGATGAAGTTTCCTTCCGAGCCATCCGCGCGCACCAGGAAATACGGCTTGCCGCCTTTTGGCGTGACTTTGATCGCATACAGGAAGCCGTTTTGGCGATATTCCTGAATGAGCTTGTCCCCTTCCGTACGAATGGTGACATCCGGTTCCGGCGATGGCGCATCGTCCGCCGCCATGACGGCCAATGGTGCGATTGCAAACAATCCAGCCAGCAACAGGCGATTTAGTGTGCGCATGATAACCTTGTCCCTTTGTCGTCAACGGTCCCGCTATTCTAGCGCCGGACCCGCCGAAAAGGTTGATCCTGCTCATGAGCCAAGCCCCCCTCGTCCTGGTGGACGGTTCTTCTTACCTGTACCGCGCCTTTCACGCGCTGCCGCCGCTGACCACGTCCAAAGGCCTGCCGACCGGCGCGGTCAAGGGCGTCTTGAACATGCTCAAGAGCCTGCGCAAGCAGTATCCGGACAGTCCGTTCGCCGTGGTGTTCGACGCCAAGGGTGGGACTTTTCGCGATGACATGTACGCAGAATACAAGGCTAACCGTCCGAGCATGCCTGACGACATGCGCGTGCAGATCGAGCCGCTGCACCAGAGCGTGATCGYCCTGGGCTTCCCGCTGCTGTGCGTCGAAGGCGTCGAGGCCGATGACGTGATCGGCACCCTGGCCCGCAGTAGCGCGGCGGCGGATCGTCCGGTGATCATCTCCACCGGTGACAAGGACATGGCGCAACTGGTCGACGGTCACATTACCTTGGTCAATACCATGACCGGTAGCAGCATGGATGTGGAGGGCGTGAAGGAGAAATTCGGCGTCGCTCCCGAGCAGATCATCGATTATCTGGCGCTCATGGGCGATTCGTCCGACAACATTCCGGGTGTTCCGGGTATCGGTCCCAAGACCGCGTCCGGCCTGCTGGTGGGTGTGAACGGCGGCCTGACCGAACTCTATGCGCAACTCGACATCGTGCCGACCCTGCCGATTCGTGGCGCCAAGACCCTGCCGGCCAAGCTTGAAGAGCACAAGGAGATGGCTTTCCTTTCCTATCAGCTGGCGACCATCAAGATCGACGTGCCGCTGGACGTTGGGCTCGACGACTTGCAAATGGGTCCTGAAGATCCGGCCAAACTCTACGAGCTGTACACCCTGCTGGAATTCAAGAGCTGGCTGAACGACCTTGATCGCGACGCCAAACGCCTGGAACTGAGCGCTGCCGCCGAGCCTGCACCGGCCGCCGATCTGTTCAGCGAGCCAGAGCCCGAAGCACCAGCCGCTGCTGCTGAAGCTGCCTATGAAACCATCCTCGATCAGGCGCGTTTCGATGCCTGGCTGGAAAAACTGAACAACGCCAAGCTGTTTGCCTTCGACACCGAAACCACCGGCATCGATGCGCAGCAGGCACGACTGGTGGGCCTGTCATTCGCGGTTCAGGCCAACGAAGCGGCCTACATCCCGTTGACCCATTCCTACATCGGCGTGCCGCAACAGCTGGACCGCGACACTGTTCTGCGTGCGCTCAAGCCGATTCTGGAGGACCCGAACAAACTCAAGGTCGGCCAGCACGCCAAGTTCGACATGAACATCCTGGCCAACTGCGCCATCGGCGGCGATCAGGACAACGGCATTACCGTACGCGGCATCGCCTTCGACACCATGCTCGAGTCCTACGTGCTCAACTCCACGGCCACGCGCCATGACATGGACAGCCTGGCGCAGAAGTACCTGGACCACACCACGGTGAGTTTCCAGGACATCGCCGGCAAAGGCGTGAAACAACTGACGTTCGATCAGATCGCCCTGGAGCAGGCCGGGCCTTACGCCGCCGAAGATGCGGATATCACCTTGCGTCTGCACCAGACTCTCTTCGAAAAACTTTCGGCCATTCCAAGTCTGGCCAGCGTGCTGACCGACATCGAAATGCCGCTGGTGCCGGTGCTGGCGCGCAT
>NZ_JBGCUL010000642.1:0-2609 GCF_054177685.1 Pseudomonas sp. P5_A2_2 | reverse complement strand
TCTCGGCAGAGCATGAGCGACGGTGGTCGCCGACTACGTCAGCACTGACTGAGCAAGTATTGGGATCGTCCCAAGTGTTGCGGGCCTTTCCCACCCAGCGCGAGGTAACGCGTTGCGGGTGTAACAGGTCGACGCGGATATGCGCCTCATGATCTGCCGAGAGGGTCTGCTTCTGGCAGTCCCTGTACAGCGGACTTTGGATTCTTCTGTTTCGCCCTTCGCAAGTCAAGTCGTCTATKTGCTTTATTCTAGTAAGCGCATGAGAACGCAAGAAAAAACCTCTAAATCAACCGTGTGTTAGCTTCGATTGCGCAACTTTTGGCAAAAAATTGGCACGCGCATGCACTTACCTTGCAATGGCCGACAAAATAGAGAGAGATTGTGGACAACTGCCAGCGGACGCTGGCAGCTTCTGGCTCAGCGAGACGCTGTGATCAACTGATCAAACTGTTTGAGCAATACCTGCAACTCCCGATCCTTGCCCTGGACATTGCGTCCGGCAAAGACCATTTCAGCCATTTCCTGAATGCCCGAAGCATTGGGTAGCGGTAAATCCTGCTCAAGGATCATCTTCATGCGCGGCAGGAAGATCCATTGCAGCCATTGCTCGAAATCCAGTGTATCGACCGAAAACGGCTCGACACTGGAAAGCGCTTCGACAGATGGCGAAACTTCATCCCACCACCCTTGCACTCGCAACTCGCGTTCGATCAACAACAGTTGATCGGCGATTTTCAGAAAGCGCGCATCCATCACAGCGTTACCTTGGCCTTCTGACGTGCCAATGCCGCGCCCTGGGAGTCACCCTGTTTTTCACGCGCCTGGGAAATCAGGCCCCACAGGTTGGCCTGAAGGGCAGGACGGCCATTGGCAAAGGTCAGCCCACGGCGAGCGAACTGCTCGGCCTGAGCTGCGTCACCTTGAGCCATGCGCACCTGCGCCAGACGGTAAAGCACCTGCGGCTCACGCGGCGCAACACGCTGGGCGCGTTCGAGGCTGGAGGAGGCACCGTTGAGATCACCGCCCGCCTGTTGCTGTTGAGCTGTGGTCAGCAAGGCCAATACCGGGCCGTCCAGTTGCTCGTCGGCAGACAGTCCGCCCGAACTGGCCGACGGAATCCCGCTTGGCGACGACGGCATGCTGTAGCTGCCCTGATTGATCGGCGCCGACTGGACCGGCGACGTGTCGATAGGCCCCGGCGTGATCGGACCCGGGGTGATCGGTGTGGTGCTGATCGGCGTCGAAGTCGTTGCCGCGCCTGGCACCATCACCACTACGCCGCTGTCACCTTGCGGTATCGCCTGGGTCTGCGACTGACCTTGCGCAGGGCGCTTGACGGTCGTCTGGCGGAAGCCGCCATTGGCCGAGATCCGCTCACTATTGGACACGGCGGTGCCGGAATCCACGACCGGAATCGAACCGCGTTGTACGGTGGAGCAACCGCTGAGCAAAGCTACGGCGGCAATCGCTGGAATCAACCACTTGTTCACTTGAAACCCTCTTTGCTTAATTCATCCAGCCCTTGACCCAATCCATCACCGACTCAGCAGGGTTTTCACCACCACAAGCGGCGCCGGGAGGCGGTTCGCTGCCGCGAATATACGGCATCTGCACGGCACCAGGGCAACCAGCGTCAGAACCTTGCCCGGTTCGCGAGTCAACCCAGGCCTGAACGATATTATCCGGTTGCGGCATGTCCAGCGGCARCGGGTCGGCCTTGCGCATGAAGCTGGTCCAGACCTGCAAGGCCCCGGTGGCGCCGGTGAATGGCGTCTTGCCGTTGTCATCGCGACCCAGCCAGACCACCGCCAGCAAGTCCTGGCTGAAACCGGCAAACCAACTGTCCCGCGAGTCGTTACTGGTGCCGGTTTTACCCGCCAGGGTCAGGGTCCTTGGCAACACGCTGTAAACCGAGCTGCCGGTGCCTTCACGCATCACCCGCTGCATGGCGCTCTGGATCAGGTAAATGGAGGCAGGATCGAAACGTTGCTGAATCTGGAACGGATAACGCTTGAGCGGCTCGCCCTCGGCAGTCAGCACGCTTCGAATCCCGCGCATTGGCGTATTGAAGCCGCCGTTGGCGAGGGTCTGGTACATGGTTGCCACTTCGATGGGCGTCATGCCGCCCGCGCCGAGCAGCATCGACGGGAAGGCCGGGAACTCACGAGACACCCCCAGGCGCTCCACCGTTTTCAGGACGTTCGGCACACCGACCGCCAAACCAAGCCGCGCGGTCGACAGGTTGTAGGAATGCGCCAGGCCTTGATAGAGGAAGACCGTACCGTGGGAGCGACGATCGTAGTTCTGCGGCTTCCAGACCTGACCGTCCGCCCCCTTGACCGAGAAGGATTCGTCCGACAGCCAGCTGGTCAATGTGTACTGGCTTGGTTTCTCCAGCGCAGTCAGATACAYCGCCGGCTTGATCAGCGAGCCGATTGGCCGCACAGCGTCCAGCGCCCGGTTGAACCCGGCAAAACTGGCCTGGCGACTGCCGATCATGGCCTGCACCTCACCGGTCTCCGGGTTGGTCACGACCATTGCCGCTTCGACGTCATCGGAACCCTTGCGCCCCGCCAGACGCTTGAAGGTGTCGTTGACCGACGCTTCAG
>NZ_JBGCUL010000641.1:0-2617 GCF_054177685.1 Pseudomonas sp. P5_A2_2 | reverse complement strand
GCGACAAGCTGCAGGTCAGCCTCGACAGCCTGCTCGAAGGCCACAGCAAGGCGTTCAAAATCGTGGTCTTCACCACCGGTGAAGCGCCGGCGGCGACCACGGCGCAGAACACCCTGCACTTTGTCCGGGTTACCCAAAGCAACTACGTCGACAAACTGAACCAGAGCGCGCGTCAGTCGACGTGCGACTGGCTGCTGCTGGCTGAAGCCGGCGACGAGTTCACCGCCGGTGGTCTGTTGCGTGCCAGCCTGGAATTGCTCGCCGCGGCAGACTGTCGCGCCGTCGCCACCGACGAAATCCAGCGCACCGCCGAAGGCGCACTGATGGACGTGTTCCGCCCTGGCTTCAATCTTGACTTGCTGCAAAGCCTGCCGGCCTTGATGGCGCGTCACTGGCTGATCCGGCGGGAAGTGTTCATGGAAGTCGGCGGCTACCAGCCTGACTTCAGCAAGGCCCTGGAGTTCGACTTGCTGCTGCGTATCATCGAGCAGGGCGGCCTCAACGGGCTGGCCCACCTGGACGAACCGTTGCTGATCAGCCGGGCACCGGTGCTGGAAGAAAACGCCGATGAGCGCCTGGCGTTGCTGCGCCACTTGGGCAATCGTGGCTACAAGGCCAAGATCACGTCGGCAGTGCCTGGCACTTATCAGATTGACTACCGCCACACCGAGCGCCCGCTGGTGTCGATCATATTGCCGGCCGGGGACGACCTGGCTGCGCTGCAACAGTGCCTGCAAGCTGTGTTRCTGCGTACCCGCTACATCCAGTACGAAGTGCTGATCGCACTCAATCCGAATCAGTCGGCCGAGGTCAATGACTGGCTGGGTACTTACCAGCATCCGAAAGTCAGCGTGCTGCGTGCCGACCGGACCCTGAGCGATGCGGCGTTGTACAACGCGGCCAGCCAGCAGGCGCAGGGCGAGTACCTGGTGCTGTTGGCCGCCGACAGTGAAGTGGTCAACCCGAACTGGCTCGAGTCGCTGCTCAATCACGCCCAGCGTCCGGAAGTCGGGGTGGTCGGTCCCAAGTTGATCGACCGCGACGGCAAGGTCACCCAGGCCGGGCTGATTCTCGGCATGAACGGTGGTGTGGGCTCAGCATTTGTCGGTGAAAAACACGACGCCGAAGGTTACCTGCACCGGTTGGCGCTGGAGCAGAACTACTCGGCGGTGTCGAAGGTGTGCCTGATGGTGCGTAAAGCGTTGTTCGACGAACTGGACGGTCTCGATAGCGTGACCTTCGCCGACGGCTTGAGCGACGTCGACCTGTGCCTGCGGGCCGGACAGGCCGGTTACCTCACCGTTTGGACACCGCTGGTACAGGTCATTCATTCGGGTGCCGTGCCACAGGTGCCGCAGGCCCTCGATGCGCTGCGTGACAAGTGGGCGGCAGCCTTTGCCCAGGACCAGGCCTATAACGCCAATCTGGCCTTGAGCGGCAAGGGCTTTGCCCTGGGCGAAAGTGCTTCGGTGAACTGGGCGCAGATGCTCGGCTAGGCCCGGCGAAAAGGTATAAGGGATTCAAGGCATGCACAACGGTATTTCGATTTTCATTGCAGGCCGGACCGGTTCGTTCGGGCGTCAGATCATCCGGGACGCGCTGGTGCGTGTCTGGTTGCCAGCATGATTCCTTACKCTCGGCAAAGCCTTGATCAGGCGGACATCGACGCCGTGGTCGGTGTGTTGCAGTCTGACTGGCTGACCCAGGGGCCGACCATCGAGCGCTTCGAGCGAGCCATGGCCGAACGCTGCGAGGCCGGTTTTGCCGTGGCGGTGTGCAATGCCACGGCGGCCCTGCACATCGCTTGCCTGGCGGCGGGGCTCGGCCCGGGCGATTGGCTGTGGACGACACCGAACACCTTTCTCGCCTCGGCAAACTGTGGTCGCTACTGCGGTGCCGAGGTGGATTTTGTCGATATCGACCCGCTGACCTGGAACCTCGATGCCGCTGCGCTGGCCGTCAAGCTGGAACGGGCCGAACGTGAAGGCCGGTTGCCGAAAGTGCTCGTGGCCGTGGCGTTCTCGGGGCAGAGCTGCGACATGCGCAGGATTGCCGCACTGGCCAGGCGCTATGGCATAACGGTGATCGAAGATGCGGCCCATGCCGCCGGTGCGTCCTACGCCGGGCGCCCGGTGGGTTGTGGCGAGTTTGCCGCAATGACCGTGTTCAGCTTTCATCCGGTGAAGATCATCACCAGTGCCGAGGGCGGCATGGTCATGACCAACAGCCCGGAACTCGCCGAGCGTTTGCAACGCTTGCGCAGCCATGGCATGACCCGTGATCCGCAACAAATGACCGGACCCAGTCACGGCCCCTGGTACTACGAACAGGTGGAGCTGGGTTTCAATTACCGCATTACCGACCTGCAGGCGGCCCTTGGTTTGTCGCAGTTGAACAAACTCGATGAGTTTATCGAGCGTCGGCGTGAACTGGCGGCGCGTTATGAGCGCTTGCTGGCGTATTTGCCGCTGACCCTGCCCAGTGCGCAGCCTGAGGCCGAGTCGTCATGGCATCTGTATGTAGTGCGCCTGCAACTCGATCAGATCAATCTCACCCATCGTGAGGTGTTCGAGGGCTTGCGAGCTGCCGGGGTCGGTGTGAACCTGCACTACATTCC
>NZ_JBGCUL010000640.1:0-2620 GCF_054177685.1 Pseudomonas sp. P5_A2_2 | reverse complement strand
GACAGGTGCACTGACAAAAAGCCAGACGTGCTGAGTGAACGGGTTGACTAACTCGTCCAGCCCAAGTCGCACAACAAACGCCATCCACAGGGCAAAACAGACCAACGAAATATCAGTCAGAACCTGCAGAATGCGTTTATGTCGTCTTGGCAGACTTACCAACTTTGTCCGAATTTTATCCATAACCCCTCTAAACACCTCTAGAAGCTTCTAGCATTGATGCAGCAACTTCAGCTTTCGGTAGCTCTCTTACCGATAAAGCAATACTCAAAAACCAATGCGCCTATCACGCCTTGCCAGCGATTTCCAACTCGCCCGCGTGAAACTTGAAAGCCAGCAACACCAGAGGCACATAGGCCAGGACCAATCCTGCCACCCCATCGATATATTGCATGACGACCAATATAGCCACTGGTACTAACCACAACAAATTGATCGCAGCTATTGCCAGGGTGACCGCCCGATGGCTGCCATGTTTTCGTGAAGCATACTGGTATCCATGGCTGCGATGGGCCTCATAAACCTTATCCCCTCGCAACAGCCTACGAATGAGGGTAAAGGTGGCATCAACAATAAATACGCCCAACAAAATGAGCCAGGCCCAAAGAAACAGTGGGTTCGTCCATGCCGCATAAAGCGACATCACCGCCAACACGATACCCAGAAAGCCACTGCCGGCATCGCCCATGAAAATCTTCGCTGGCGGGAAATTCCACACAAGGAAACCCGATACGGCCATCACCAGCACAAGCGGGGCAATAGCGAGGCTGGTGTGGCCTGCAATCGAGTAAACCAGGCAAGCACCGACACAGGCGCAAATAGCCTCGACGCTGGCCAGGCCATCAATACCATCCATGAAGTTGTAGAGGTTCAGCATCCAGACCAGATAGAACGCTCCGATGACGTAACCGAACCAGCCGAGACTGAACTGGAGACCGAACAGATTGATCGGCGCCATCCCCCCAATCCAGAACAATGCCCAGATGGCACCACCGAAATGCGCAAGCAGGCGCCAACGCGCGGCAATATGCCCATGGTCGTCGAGAAATCCAATAATCGCGATCCAGCTGCCTGCCCCAAGCAGAGCCAGCGCCATCGGCCAGGCGACGGCATCTGTCCAGGCCAGGACAGGCAACGAAATCAGAAAACTCAGGACGATAGCCACACCACCACCCCGAGGGGTCGGGACCGAGTGTGAACTACGCGCATTGGGAATATCTATCAAGCTGCGTGCCAACGCGTATTTGCGCAATGCACCTGTGCCCAAGAATGAAACACCTACCACCAAAGCCAACAACCAAATTGTGTTCAAAGGTCAACTTCCTGAAACAGCCAAAATCAATTCTGCAATTGAACCGGCACTGTCATAAGCCAGCTTAGCGCTGCCTTTCCTTGTAGTAGTTGGCAGCCGACACAAGCGCCTCATCGACGCTGACCGGAGGAATCCAGCCCAGCAATTCTCGAGTTTTGCTTATATCGACTTGCAACGAACCGCACAGTCGTTGCGACAAAGCCTGCTTGCCCAGAAGCTGTGCGCCCCGTTCAAGCAACACGCTTGGCACAGGCAACAAGCGTGCAGGTTTACCCAACGCCTGCGCCATCCGCGTCAACAATTGAGTCGTGGACAAGTCCTCCCCATCGCTGACGAGGAAGGTCTGATTGGCGGCGGCCGGATGACGGATGCAGGTCACGATCAAATCAGAAAGATTGTCGAGCGCGACCAGGCTGCGCCGATTATGGATAGCCCCGAATGGCAAGGGTATCCCCTTGTCCAGCCAACGCATCATGTTCAAAAAGTTGGCTCTCACACCCGGACCGTAAACCAGCACCGGACGGATGATCACCACTTCCATTCCGGAGACGCTCGCAATTTCGCGCAGCCCTTGCTCGGCCTCCATTTTCGAAATGCCATACGGATCGCCAGGCGCGGGAGTCGCGTCGGCGAAGTAAGGCTGATTGAGTGGCGTACCTTCGCCATTCACCTTGATCGAACTGATGAACACAAAGCGACGAACACCCAACGAGGCTGCTTGCCGGGCGAGGCTTAGCGTGCCTTCGACATTAACCTTGCGAAACGCCTCCAGCGGATCGGATTCGGTGTCATTCATGACGTGAACGCGAGCCGCGCCATGAATGACAACCTCCACTTGATCCAGCGCCTGCGACCAGTCGGTGTCAGCACTGAGCCCGGCGGTTCGAATGGTAGTAACGCGCGACGGACAGTCAGGCAAGGCGTGCCCACGAATGGCTGCCACCGGTTCCAGATCGTCAGAGGCCGCCAAACGACCCAATACCGCGCGACCAACGAAACCCGTAGCACCTGTCAATAAAACACGCATTTTTCAAACCTCGACGACGCTCAGGATTTCGACCAGACAGTACGATTGATGTAGTCGGTGTAGCTCAACACGACCCGAACTACCTGCTTCGACACAGGACCTGCCTGGTAATCCCTCACGACCGGGATAACACGCTGGGTACGATCATGTTGGCTGGTTACCACACGTACGGCATCCAGAACGCCTTCCACTTTCAGGCCACTCATGATGAGAGTGCCTTCATCCATCCCTTCTGGACGCTCATGAGCATTACGAATAGTAATGGCAGGCAGATTCAGAAG
>NZ_JBGCUL010000639.1:0-2623 GCF_054177685.1 Pseudomonas sp. P5_A2_2 | reverse complement strand
AACTATGACAACAAGATAGACATCACTATGCCCGAATCAGTGGACACGTCCATCACCCATCATTTCAACAGTCGCTGGACGGGATACCTGGGGACCACCTGGAAACGTTGGAGCCGGATCCAGAAGGTCGAGGCAGTCAACAGCGGTCTTTCCCCCCTGGGCCAGGCGGCCGGTCTGGGAAGTGTGACCGAAGAAATGAACTGGCGTGACACTTGGGCCACCGCAGTTGGGGCCTCCTATCAATTGAACCAACAATGGCTGCTGCGCGCAGGCTACGCCTATGATCCGTCGCCCATCAGAAATGCCGATCGCAGCGTGCGCGTTCCGGTTGGGAATCRCCAGGCCGTGACCTTGGGTGGTGCTTATTCGCCGAACTCCGATCTGACGATAGACTTTGCTTATGGTTATCTCTGGGATTCCAAAGTTTCCGTAAAACAGTCGAACAACTCCGGTCTTCAGCCTGAATACAGTGCCAAATATGACAATAGTGCGAATGGAATTTCAGTGCAGGCAACCTATCGGTACTAATCGACAGGACTCAATTTTTAATAGAGTCCATTTTTGCGAGCCTTCCTGAAAGTTTCCCTTTCATCGTTAATCAACTACTCCATCGGGACGTGATGCAGTCCTGCCTGTCAATCAGCACCCACTACCGAGAATACTTTCGCGGTAGTAGGTGGGTTGTCATTTAATGACCGCTAATCCATCGGGCTTTACGCGTGAACCTTCTGAATCAGTCAAAATTCTCGACCAGGCTTTTGACCTCGTTCGTCATTTGTGCCCTGATCACTCTAGCCGTGGGTGGGTTGGGAATGGTGGGGATCAATCGTTTGGCCACAGCGCTGTCTTTGACCTTTTCCAACAGCCTGGTCTCAGTGGGCAACATCAACKAGGTCATGACCAGAGCTTGTCGACAGGTTGGCAGTAGCCGCTCTGGGCGATCCTTGCAAGCAAGGGCGTCCCGAAGGAGAATGCCGGATTTCCAATGATCGTCATTAGGGTTTGTTCAGTAAAATTAACGAGTTGACATCAGGTTTTTAGGGTGAGCATGCCAAGCGAACCACCGTTTGATCTGAAGTTCAACTCCCGCGAAGTGAGCGCTGGGCATTGCTAATGAACAATCTCGGTTCAAATGTTATCGAGAAAACTGAGTGTTGCAGTGGCACCTCCGGGGTTTGCCCTCGATTCAGATCTGATTTATACAACAAGGCCACATGAAAAATGAAAATAAAATTATTATTCATCGCTTCGCTAGGRATTTTATCGCTAATTCAAACATCACTATCCTTCGCGGATAATGTCAATGGAAAAAATCTCTATTYACAGCGATGYRCCATGTGCCACGGAATAGATMTCAARGSAACAGGACCATTGGCTAATAAAAGCAATCCTCCTACACCTRATCTAACAACATCCGYTTTCAARAAACGAYTAAATGATTATCCKGGCGTKATTGTRTCATCGATAATACTTCGTCCAAATGGAGACTTGATTCCAARAACTTTGCRAGAGAATGGTGTAAAGCTAYCGCCGTACTCWTGGAGGATTAARGATCTKCGCGATTTAAATCAATACATGAGTGGTGTGATTTCAAAAAATCGATGATTTTTGAGTTGAGAGGCAGGCACAGAAATCTAAAAGCCATTTCAGGTTTGAGGGCTTGTGGGGCAATGCCGGTGAGCCCGTCGACCTCTCGCGGGCAAATCGCTAATGAACAATCTCGGATTAATACAAGCTCGGACAGCTCTTCGCATCTCGCAGCAATCGGCTGCGGTCGAGACTGGAAAATAACGGGCAGAAGCAGCCGCTCAAGATAGAAATCAAAGCCTCCCCTTTTTACTGGTCACATCTTCTTAAAGCGATGGAGTGGCGTAAGGGGCAAGTTGAATTAAATGGAAGAGCAGCTATCTTAAATATGAGTTTCGATGCTTTACCTGGAACAGATCAAGTTGAAGAGCCTCAAATTTTCTCTCCTGAAACAGGGAGAACTTAGCTTCCTCAGCGGTCTTCCAGCGAGTTGAAACACAATAAGGAAACAGCTCTATTTCTTTTTGCTGCAAATAGCGAAGTGCGCTTTCATCTAAGTGCTCATCAATAAAGCACCTCAGCTTTTCACCTGGGACTACCTGCCACAACACTAATCTTCGAATGGCTCGAACAAGATTTCCCATGGGGGATGGATTAGGTCGTAAGTTAATTTCAAGCGTTTTAGCTCTTATGCGCTCAAGATAGTCATCATGGCATATTAATTTTCTTTCCCACAAGTCATACGCAACCGCATCCCAGTCAAAGAATGTACCAAGCAAAACATCCTCCAGCCTTTGCATTGGGACATGCTTTTGTGCCCATGTGGTCTCTAGAGCCCAAAAGTCAATTTTCCAAGGTCCACTCTTATAGCCGTAGCCTCCAAATCGATTAGGCGTTGCACTAAGCTTTTCAGCCAACAACGCAACTTTCTCTTTAGAGTCGTCAATCACAAGATCTACATCAGATCTAAAGCCAGTTCGTCCCTCACGAGCAAAGTCACGAACGAGGCCACCCATGACCGCGACCCGATCAAAAGCACGAAAGTTGGATTCCAAAGCAGCCTGCAAGGCCTCCATCTCTCCAGATCTATTAGCCC
>NZ_JBGCUL010000638.1:0-2625 GCF_054177685.1 Pseudomonas sp. P5_A2_2 | reverse complement strand
TTCCCTGGGTGTAGCCGGAGCGGTAATCGAGCATGATCCCGTGGGCCCACTCGTCCCGATAGTTCTGACCACCCGGGTTGTTGAGGTTATTGCGATAGAAATAGAAGTTACGGTTGGTCAGGGTCAGGCTGCTGTCTTCGACAAATCCGTTGTCAGAGGCGGCACAGGCCATTTGGCCAAGGCAACTGGAGATGGCGAGCGGCAAGGCAGGCCAGAGGGACAGTTTCATTCTGCGTGCTCCTTATTATTGTGATTGCAGAACTGGTTATTGCCGGCGGCCGAAGCCCTGCCGCAGGGAAGTTCCCGCAGCAGGACACGGACGCCTCAGGGTTCAGGTCACGCTGTGGCGAACCTGGAATTGCGCTTGCGACCAGGTGTTCCGGTCGAGGATCTCGCCGAGGATCTGTACCGCATCCCAGACTTCGGTGAAGGTCGTGTACAGCGGGGTGAAGCCGAAACGCATGATGTGTGGCTCGCGGTAGTCACCAATCACGCCACGCTCGATCAGGGCCTGGATCACCGCATAACCTTCCGGGTGTTCGAAGCTGACGTGACTGCCTCGTCTGGCGTGCTCACGGGGTGTGATCAGCTTCAGTTCGTGAGCCGCGCAACGCTGCTCGACCAATTCGATGAACAGGTCCGTCAGAGCCAGGGATTTGCGGCGCAAGCTGGCCATGTCGGTCTGGGCGAACACGTCCAGGCCGCACTCAACCATCGCCAAAGAGGTAATCGGCTGGGTACCGCACAGGTAGCGCGCGATGCCGCTGCTCGGCTCGTAATGCGACTCCATGGCGAACTGCCGCGAGTGGCCGAACCAGCCGGACAACGGCTGCGGCACCAGATCGCACAACTGTGGCGAAACCCAGACAAAGGCCTGCGAACCCGGCCCGCCATTGAGGTACTTGTAGGTGCAGCCGATGGCGTAATCGGCACCCGCCTGGTGCAGGTCGACCGGCACGGCGCCAGCGGAATGTGCCAGGTCCCAGATGGCCAGCGCGCCACATTCGTGGGTCAGCGCGGTCAGAGCCTGCATGTCGTGCATGTAGCCGGTCTTGTAATTGACGTGGGTGAGCATGACCACCGCCGTGTCCTGGTCAATCGCTTGCGGTAACGCTTCAGGACTGTCTACCAGACGCAGGGTGTAACCCTGTTGCAGCATCTGCGCGAGGCCTTCGGCGATGTACAGGTCGGTGGGGAAATTGCTCGATTCGCTGACGATCACCCGTCGCTGCGGCGACCTGGTGGCCTGAACGCGCAAAGCGGCGCCCAGCACTTTGAACAGGTTGATCGAAGTGGTATCGGTCACCACGACTTCCCCCTCCCCCGCACCGATCAAGCCCGCCAGGCGGTTGCCCAGACGCTCCGACAGCTCGCGCCAGCCTGCGCTGTTCCAGCTGCGGATCAAGCCGTTGCCCCACTCCTCGGCGACCACCGCTTGCGCCCGGGCCAATGCAGCGACCGGCCGCGCCCCCAAGGAATTGCCATCGAGATAAATAACGCCCTCGGGGAGCGCAAACTGCTGGCGCAGGGGCGCCAGCGCGTCCTGGGCATCAAGCGCCAGGCAACTGTTTCTTGTCGTCATTGGGTGTCCTGTTTTTTGTTATGCGACGCCATCCGGGCAGGTTGCAGCAGCCGGTTCAGGCGCCCTGAATAAAGGCAATTCACCTGATACTGATCAGTTAACACTCGAAATCTGTGGGAGCGAGCTTGCTCGCGATTGCGACAGGTCAGTCAACATTGATGTTGAACATTCGGCCCCCATCGCGAGCAAGCTCGCTCCCACAAGGACTGCAGTGTTCAGAAACCTAACTGACCGGAACCAGGTGATTCGCTTGCCTTTCGATGGAGAGATAATGAACGAACCTTTGAAGAATTTTCGTGCAAAGTAACCGGTCATATAGTAGTTATTTCGCAGAATATTCGAATCAATGCCCAATAACCGCGGATTTATTCAAACCATGAATCTTGACTCGACAGACCTGCGAATCCTGCATCAATTGCAACAGGATGGCCGTATCAGCAATCAGGAATTGGCGGAGAAAGTCGCCTTGTCACCGTCGGCTTGCCTGCGTCGTTTGCGCCTGCTGGAAAGCGAAGGAATCATCACCGGCTATCGCGCGGTGCTGAATGCCGAGCGGCTGGGCATTGAACTGGAAGCCATCGTTCATGTGTCGCTGCGACAGGACGTCGAGGACTGGCACGAGACCTTCATCAAGAAGGTTCAGCAGTGGCCGGAGGTGGTCACTGCCTATGTCGTTACCGGGGCGAGCAACTATGTGTTGCGGGTCCAGACCCGCAACCTCAAACACTTCTCGGATTTCATCGTCAACCACCTCAACCGTACCGCCGGCGTCACCGATATACGTTCGGAAATCGTCCTGCAAAAAATCAAGGAGCGCGAGCAATTGCTGGATCTGGTGGTACGCAAATAAGGACGCCGACCTTCAAAGCCCGTGCAGGCGCCGGGCTTCGTTGCGCTGCAGGGTCATGCTGGGGGTTTCGTCGAACAGCTTGCGGTACTCGGTGGAAAAACGCCCCAGGTGCATGAACCCCCAGCCCATGGCGATCGCGGAAATATTGCGTGCCGAACCGTGCTCAAGAATCTCCTGGCGCACGGCGTTCAAG
>NZ_JBGCUL010000637.1:0-2626 GCF_054177685.1 Pseudomonas sp. P5_A2_2 | reverse complement strand
GGTCGAGGCTGTGTAAAACCGTTTTAGAGCAGGTTTGACGGTCAGAACCAGAACGAAAATCGCGTTCCTACGCAAATTTCAGGTCTGCTGACTAGCCAATGCTGGCAGATTTTACGTAGCAACGCAGACTTCCAAACGGTGTCTGCGTTTTTACACACTCTGGGCCAATAGCAGCCCTTGATGATTGGCTGCTATTGGCAAAAAGGCAGCACAAGCCGACACCGACCTACGGCGAGTGTCAGCAATGGGCCGCAAGATTTACTTCGTGACCACCAGCGCCGGTGGCTGCCAGCTGCCGTCGCCAGCGGGAAGAATCGAAGGCGGTGCGGTCTTCGGCCAGTAGAGGCGCATTACCAGAAAGACCGTGTCGTCAGGCGCGGGCAACCAGTTTGCCTCCTTAGCCTTGCCGGGGGAGTCTTTCTGGATGTACAGCGTCAGTGAACCATCCGTGTTTTTCTTCATCGCCGACAGCATCGGCGAATTGATCAGGTAACGGTTGAGCGGATTCTTGACCAGCAGCTGGCTCTTGCCGTCGTACATGGTCACCGACCAGAAGGCATTGACKGGYGGCAGTTTGCCGGCSGGGAARGTSAGCGTGTASTTKYGCTTGCYGGTATYCARCGTCTGGCCGGTGCCGTCGGTRCGCGTRWTGGGRTACATCGCCTCGRCGGCGTCRTTRCCGTAGAGRCCSSCYTTCGCGGCRCCAGCMCGCWTCAGCCAGTCGSCYTTGTAGAACGYYTGGTCGCCGAAGWACGCGCCKACGCTCCAGCCGTTGATWWTCTTCRTYCCGCTCGMGAGRAACTTGTCGACCTTMTCGTCACCGGCCTTCATCCCGAGCAGGACCACGGCCTTGTGCTCGAGCGAGAGGTCCTTGAATTCGAAGGTGCGACCGGGTCCCACCCCAATGCTCGCCAGCTTGGCCCGGATCTCCTGGTCGTCAGCCGATGGCGGCACATACTCCATCGCGGCCGACAGGTACTCGAAGAAGTTGGCCTTGATGCCTTCCGTCGTAGCCGGCACGAAATCAATCTTCGGCGCAGTGGGCGGCGCGGGTTGATGGAGGAAGGCGGACAGCGGCTGGACCTTGTAGCCCGCTTGCACCTTCTCGACATTCGGCATGTCCTTGGCATTGTAGAGCTGAGTCCGAATGGCGCTCACGGCGAAGGGAGTGGTCGAGGTGAAGACTTTCTTGATACCGGGAGGGGGCGCGCCTTTCCAATCGGGACCGACCACCATGTAGTGGCCTGGCTCTTTGCCGTTGGCACGGCTGCGGATGTAACCGTAGTTGTAAGTGTTGCCGTCGATCATCTGCACCGAGTAGTAACGCCGCTTGTCCACTGCCGGCACCGAGATCACCATCGGCTCCGCGCGCAGGTCCAGCCAGACAAACGAGTACGGGGTGTCGCTGTTCGGAGTGATGATGGCCGTGTCTTGGTAGGTGAAGACACGAGGCTCGTTCTTGATCTGGTTAAACGGCGCCTTGAATTGCGGTCCGCCCTTGTCCACAGCATATTCGTTCATCACGGCGTAGTTCATGACCAGCGGCAARCCGTARATAAAGCCTTCCTCGGCGATCGCCTTGGTYTGCTCGAGACTCGGCGCRGSYACGCCCTTGGYCACATCCGYCTTGTCTGCCTGCGYGATCGGRTCGTTCTTGCYCGCACACCCCGCRAAAAGCGTTGAGCCYACKACGACGASYGCCGCAGCCATTGTCCAGCCCCGGTTAGACTTCCTGTTCATTTCCACCTCGTTAGTTTTGAGCAAGCTGGCACCGTGATCGTTCATGGCCACGGTGAAATAATTTGAATGCTTGTAACCCTCCCGACTTTTTCAGTAGTGCCAGGTCATGTGGGCGGTCAGGGCTTCAATCCAGGTGTTGTCGAACTCGCCTGATACACGATTGCCAGACAAGGTTTTGCTGATCGACTGGTGTGCCCCCACCCAGACCGCGGCTCACTGAAATTCAGGTCTATTTACTTAGCGACTGCGAAGCGTCCACTCACACGCTCAGGGAGTGTAGATCACACATCCCCTTGCGCAGCTGAGAAGCTCAGATTCAGTTCCGTAATATTTACGCGCCGCCGTTACGGACCATTTGGCTTCGAGAACAGCCAATCGTGATCAGCAGCCAAAAGCAGACAGTCCGAGATTAACTCTTGAGGTCCGCCAAAGACCGCTATGGATCGACTGCTGACCTTCGTGATAGGCAGAAAGCAGCCAGATGCGGCCATTTGCACCGGCTTTACCGTGCCGTCTAGCAGATTACTTTTCCCTCTCCAAACCAGACTGTTGCGGCCAAATCCATCCGCACTGTATCTGCTCCTGCCTATCTACTACTGGTTAGCATGACTCCTCACTCACGGACTTATGCCCTATGCCGGATACCACTGACCTTTATCTGTTCATTGTTGCCGCCTTGCTGTTGTTGATCGTTCCTGGCCCTAACATGGCCATCGTCATCAGCCATGCTGTAGCTCATGGATGGCGCGCCGGCCTCGCCGCTGCGCTAGGAATAACCCTGGCTGACGTGCTGATGACCATCATGGTTAGCGCAGGCCTCGGTGTGTTAGTGATGAGTTGGGCGCCGGCGTTTGACTTGCTGCGCTGGGCCGGCGCTGGTTATCTG
>NZ_JBGCUL010000636.1:0-2627 GCF_054177685.1 Pseudomonas sp. P5_A2_2 | reverse complement strand
TCGCTGCATCGTCCGCCGCTTTCTTCTCGCGCTTCTTGCGCTGTTTGATGGCTTCCGCCGTCGGCTCCTGCACGTCCTCGGCCATGGTCCGCCTCTACAATTCCGTGGGCCGGTAGATCCAGCCATGTCTGTCGTCGGCGCTGGCGCACCTGGTTGCTGATGAGTCTCATGCTGCCCTCTGCTGATTCCAGACAYCCACGGCGTCGAACACCCGGGCGGCCTGCTCTTCAGTCAGCGATATTTCGGCGGGAATGGCGATCCAGCCCGAAGCGACCCGATGATTCGGATTGCTCTCGGCAACCAGGTCTTTGTAGGTTTCCTCGATCACGTCTTCGAGGTGCGCGGCCAGATAGTTGCCTTGGGGAGCAACCTCYACTGATTTAGTGTAGCGGTGCCCTCGTTGATCGCGACACTGGACGCTGAGATAGATCGTCCAGCGGTGGGCAAAGTCGCAGACCGCGTCGGCGAGGCGTTGGCCGGGCGGAATGTTCTTGCAGCTCCTCCAGTTGATCATGCCCTGGCGGCCGCTGGGATCGATGTTCACCACCGCGACGTGGTTGGTGCTGAGCAGTGCCCGGCAGGAACGCTCGATTCGGGCCCGCATGTTGTTGGGTTTGCGTCTGCTCATATTGAGTCCGCCATTTTGCGAAGCGTCTGGCGCTGTGCCCAATTCAAGCCCTTGGGTTTGCGCTTGAGGACCGTTTCAGGGTCTATTTTCTGAGAGCGGGGTGGCGGTAGTAGATTGCGCGGCGGGCTTTTCAGTTGGGCGATCTGCCCGCCGGCTGCCAGGTACTGGGCGACCCGGTCGTTGATTGATTCGGCGCTCTGCCGCTGCTGTTCGATGAGGTTGAGGTGGTTGCTGATCATGATCAAGCTCCTAATCTATGGGCTTGCGCCCGCGCTTTATCCGCGACCTCATCAACCATGCGATTCAGCTCCAGATTGAACTGGACTAGCTCTTTGTGCAGGTTGGCGATGTACTCCTCGTCGCGGTAAATGGTCTCGACATAGAGCTGACACTCTTCATCTTGACGAGAATCGAACGACAGAAAATCCCACCATTTCCGCCCCGTAACGAACATGCAGCCTTGGACCTGCGGCATGTGTTCCTCGGGCATGCCTTCGAGCCAAGTCTTGACGTGTATTGCCTCATTGAAGGGGCACTTTGACTCGGTTCCACCGTCATCGTTGATTAGGCCGTCTGGTGAACAGCCGAGCCAGTCGTACTTCGGGTGGACGATGAACTCTGACGGTATGACGATGTTGCCGGTCAACATCTCGTAGGCGTCCTGAGCCTTCTGTTCTTCGGTGTGGCCCCACTTAATGGAAGCGCTGCTGACGTTGTGCTTGGACTTCTTTGCCAATCGCTCGAAGCACAGTTCGCGCATGTATGAGGTACGCGCGCCCATAGGCTCGCGCTTTCCATTTTTGTCAGGCTTCCCCCAAGCAATCACATCTTTAAATCGGCTGGCTGTCACTCGGCCAGATCGGTCTGCATGCCACTTTTCAGTGCCCTGAAGTTCCGCTCTCATTACGCCGCTTCCTCGGCCTGAGACAGGTCGTCGTTGGTGCCAGTCATATCGGTAAAGTCGCCATCAACGGTTGCCGCCATGTTCTTGAGTGCTTCGTGGCACTCCAGGCCGATCGCTGCGCGCTGCTTAGGCTTGAGACCTGCCCAAGCTGTCGCATAGGCTTCGATGTCCTGCCGCTTTGCGACGACCAAAAGGTCTGCGAATACTCCGTCGATTTCCGGCGACGGGGATTTCGGGCCGAACGACACACCGGCAGCGGCAGCGGTGTTTGAAGCCTGCTTCGCAGGGGTGATATCGATTTCTCCACCGTACGAGTCTTCGAATTCATCGGGTGTATAGACGCCAAGGATGACGTCAGGGCAGAAGAGACGGGCCCATTTTTTAGTCACCAAGTAGGCGATCTGCTGCTTGGGGTCCTCCGCCCAAAGCGTCGAGTTCCGCGTGCGGACCTGGGTAAGCAGAAGTTCCAGAATGCGCGGCTCGTCTTCGCCTTTGAAGGTTGCCCAGACCCTGATCCCGAGACCTCTCTCATCGTCAAAGCTCCAGGCTGGAACACGGTATTTCTTGAACTCGCCAGTGTCCTCGTCCTTCTTGGTCTTGCTGGTGACTTCGCGCATCTTCCCGATGACGTTTTCCCAGGTGCCGAACCATTCGAAGTTCAAGCGGCCTTTGACTGGCGCCTTGGCGGTGATCACTGCGTTGACGAGCTGCGCCTCATAGCTCAATGCACCGCCGTTGACGATGAACGTCTTCTGCGCAACAGCGAATGGGTTCATCTGCCACTGCATTGCTTGTAGCAYCACCGCCATGCAGTCAGCTTGATTGCCCTTCAGATGCTTGGGGACTGTTGTCACGCCCTTCGACATCATCAGCGCGAGGTCACTCATCGACTTCATGGTGCCTGGATCGAGAATGAGCGCTGCCGCGTTGTGCGATGGATCGTGGTACGTGGCAAGGCCGGTTGGTGCTTGGGTGTCTGAATCGGTCATTGCGCTCTCCGTGGCCGACAAGGATTGGTCCGGCCCTTTTGATGGAAAGGGTGGTTAGAAGCGGATGGCGCGAAGCCAGGCGCGAGCAGTGTCGAGGTCCACGTCC
>NZ_JBGCUL010000635.1:0-2627 GCF_054177685.1 Pseudomonas sp. P5_A2_2 | reverse complement strand
GTACTTTCCTTGAGTTCCCGTTCGATCAAGTGCCGGGGCAGCCACGCAAACCCCAGACCGCTGCTGACGAAGGTTGCGGCGGTGGCCAGGCTGCCGACGGTCCAGCGCTGTTCGGCACCGAGCCAGCCGACGTCCCGTGGTTGCTGGCGCCCCGAGTCGCGGATCACCACCTGCATCTGGCTTTCCAGGTCCTGGAAGCTCAGTTCGCGGTTGAGGCGGTGCAGGGGATGCTCCGGGTGGGCGACGGCGACGAACTCGACGTCGCTCAATTCCGCGCCCAGGTAACCGGGAATACTGAACCCTGTGATGGCCAGGTCGGCCACGCCTTCGAGCAGGACTTCCTCCACCCCCGACAGCACTTCCTCACGCAGGCGTACCCGGCAGCCACGGCTTTGCGGCATGAACGCGGTCAAGGCGCGCACGAGGCGGGCGCTTGGGTAAGCGGCATCGACCACCAGGCGCACTTCGGCTTCCCAGCCCTGCTCCATGTGATGGGCCAGGTCTTCCAGCTGACTGGCCTGTTTCACCAGTTGCCGGGAACGGCGCAACAGCACACCGCCGGCTTCGGTCAGCACGGCCTTGCGTCCGTCGATGCGCAGCAACGGCACGCCAAGCTGATCCTGCATGCGTGCCACGGTGTAGCTGACCGACGATTGCGAACGATGCAGCGCCTCGGCGGCCTGGGCGAAACCACCGTGATCGACCACGGCTTGCAGCGTTCGCCATTGATCAAGGGTCACGCGGGGCGCTTTCATGTGGAGCTCCTCTTGTCCTAAGCTGGCAGCCCTTATTGGAGGCTGCTGAATGAAAAAATTCTGTTGTGTGCTGCTGGCGCTGCTGCCGCTGACGGCGATGGCTTACCCGATCGATGTGAAGAAAGACCTCAACGGCATGAAGATCGATTATCAGACCTACGACACGGATAGCGACATCGGCTCCATTCAGGTGGCCAACTACGGTGACGTCGATGCGAGCTGCAAGGCCGTTTTCATCAATGGCCCTGAAGCTCCGCGCACCCGCAAGATCGACGTACTGGCCGGCAAGCACAAAAATGCCACCGTCAAATTCACCCGCAGCATCATCAAGCTGCGCATCGAGCTGACCTGCACCCCGAAATGAAGCCCGGCTCTTCTGTAGGAGCGAGCTTGCTCGCGATGCGGTGGGTCAATCGACACCACTGTGTCTGATACACCCTCGCGAGCAAGCTCGCTCCTACAGAGGCAGGGAATGCTGAGCTTATAAACGAATTTATTGATGGGTTATAGCAGTTATTTGCGCTTTTTCATCGATATGACTCTGTTTAACCTTCACTCCATCGACCTACAGCATTCTCAGATGGAGGCTACATCCCATGTCCCGCGTTCTGATCATCGAAAGCAGTGCCCGTCAGCAAGACTCGGTTTCCCGTCAACTGACCCAGACCTTCATCAGCCAGTGGAAAGCCGCTCACCCGAACGACCAGATCACCGTCCGCGACCTGGCCGTCAAGCCGGTGCCACACCTGGACATCAACCTGTTGGGTGGCTGGATGAAACCCGCCGAGCAGYGCAGCGACATCGAACAGGCTTCCCTGGAACGCTCCAACCAGTTGACCGACGAATTGCTCGCCGCCGATGTACTGGTGATGGCCGCACCGATGTACAACTTCGCCATCCCCAGCACCCTGAAAGCCTGGCTCGACCATGTGCTGCGTGCCGGCGTGACCTTCAAGTACACCGAAACCGGCCCGCAAGGCCTGCTCAGCGGCAAGCGTGCCTATGTGTTAACGGCTCGCGGCGGCATCTATGCCGGCAGCACCGCCGATCACCAGGAACCGTACCTGCGCCAGGTCATGGGCTTCATCGGCATCCACGACGTGACGTTCATCCACGCCGAAGGCATGAACCTGGGCGGTGACTTCCAGGAGAAAGGCCTGAACCAGGCGAACGCCAAGCTTTCGCAAGTGGCCTGACCGGTTAATCGCCAGATAATCGCTGGATGGTCTAGTGGCCTGGCGCAACCCTTCAAGCCTGTACGCGCATCGAACCTCCCTTCGCACTTGTTGCTCCTGAGTGCTCTGGCCCGATTGAACGCTTTAGCGAGATCGGGCTTTTTTTTGCCTGCGATTCAGGAAACACMGATAAACCCTGTGGGAGCGAGCTTGCTCGCGATTGCGGTGGATCAGTCAACATCACTTTCGACTGACACTCCGTCATCGCGAGCAAGCACGCTCCCACAGGTTTTTGCGTTTTTTCAGACAGCTTTCGGGGATCGCGATTCAAGGCAAAAACCGCTATCGTCGCCGCCATTCGAAATGAGGCGAGCATGGGCTATCTACTTTTTGTCACGCTGATCCAGGCGTTTTCCTTCAGTTTGATCGGCGAATACCTGGCCGGTCATGTCGACAGTTACTTTGCCGTGCTGGTACGCGTGCTGCTGGCAGGGCTGGTGTTCATCCCGCTGACCCGCTGGCGCTCGGTGGAGCCGGCATTCATGCGCGGCATGCTGCTGATCGGCGCGTTGCAGTTTGGCGTGACCTACGTCTGCCTGTACCTGAGCTTTCGTGTACTGACGGTGCCGGAAGTGTTGCTGTTCACCATCCTCACGCCGCTGCACGTGACCCTGATCGAAGATGCGCTCAACCGTCG
>NZ_JBGCUL010000634.1:0-2633 GCF_054177685.1 Pseudomonas sp. P5_A2_2 | reverse complement strand
TCTTTGGACCGCCTTTCAGGCATTGATTCTTGGGGTTGTAGAAGGGCTGACCGAATTCCTGCCCATTTCCAGTACCGGCCACCAGATAATCGTGGCCGACTTGCTCGGCTTCGGGGGCGAGCGGGCGATGGCGTTCAACATCATTATTCAGCTGGGGGCCATCCTGGCAGTGGTGTGGGAGTTTCGACGCAAGATCTTCGACGTGGTCATCGGTCTGCCGACCCAGCCGGGCGCCCGGCGGTTTACCGCGAACCTGTTGATCGCGTTCCTGCCGGCCGTGGTGTTGGGTGTGATCTTCGCTGACCTGATCCACAAGTACTTGTTCAACCCGATCACCGTGGCAACGGCGCTGGTCGTGGGCGGGATCATCATGTTGTGGGCCGAGCGCCGTCAGCATGAAGTACACGCCGAAACGGTGGATGACATCACCTGGAAAGATGCCCTGAAAGTCGGCTTCGCCCAATGCCTGGCCATGATTCCGGGCACTTCGCGTTCGGGCTCGACGATCATCGGCGGGTTGCTGTTCGGCCTGTCGCGCAAGACCGCTACCGAGTTCTCGTTCTTCCTGGCGATGCCAACCATGGTCGGCGCAGCGGTGTACTCGGGCTATAAATACCGTCACCTGTTTGTCCCGGCGGATTTCCCGGTGTTCGCGATCGGTTTCGTCACGGCGTTCGTCTTCGCGATGATCGCGGTCCGCGGGCTGCTCAAGTTCATCGCCAACCACAGCTATGCGGCGTTTGCCTGGTATCGCATTGTGTTCGGCCTGATCATCCTGGCGACCTGGCAATTCGGCTGGGTCGACTGGAGCGCGGCCAAGCCGTGAGTGACTCAAGCGCGCGCAATAACCCCGGGCGTCAGCCCGGGGGACAGATCCGCCATTCACGGTTGAAGTGGCTGGTGTTTGCAATCCTGTGCGCGTTGCCGCTGTCGGGTTCGGTGTCGTCATGGCTGCACGGGGTCTCGTTGATTCCCCTGGCGGCCTACGGCATCGTCAGTGTCGTGACGTTTTTTCTGTACTGGAGCGACAAGCGCAAGGCCCGCGCCGAACAATGGCGGACGCCGGAGAATGTCCTGCATGCGCTGGAGTTCGCCGGAGGCTGGCCCGGTGCCTTGCTGGCCCAGCAAGCGTTTCGGCACAAAACCCGCAAAGTCTCGTACCAGTTGGTGTTCTGGATCATCGTGCTACTGCACCAGGTGTTCTGGATCGACCACCTGTTCCTCGGCGCAYACCTGTTCGCCTTGTTCTAATGAAGAAGGCCCTATAGCAACAGACCGACTTGAGTGCGCTTTGGCAGTCTGCTCACCACCAATTGGTGGGAACGCTGCAGCAATCCCTGCAGTTCTTCGCTACCGAGCGGGTAGGGCGTCTCCATGATGATCCACTGGGCGCGCGCCAGATAAGGCGCCGGATGAATCCCCGGACGGTCGCAATGGCCGAGAAACAGATCCTTGTCGACCTTGAAGGCCAGGGAATCACCCCGCAGGCCCTGCAACGCGAACATCTTGTTCCCGGCAATCGAAAACACCCGTACGCCTCCCCATTTATAGTCTTCCCGCGCTCCCGGCAGGGCGAGGCAAAACTTCGCGACATCCTCTTCGCTCATCCGTCCGGCTTTCATAACAATCGTTCCCCACAGGCATTGAAGGATTCGACCAGATGGTCAATCCAGGCGCGTACCGCCGGCATCACCCCGCGTCGATGAGGATAGACCGCTTGCAGCCACCCACCGGGCAACGACCACTCGGGAAGCAGCTGCACCAGCGAGCCGTTCTCCAGTTCCTGCTCGCAATACATCATGGGCAGCAACGTAAAACCCAGGCCTGAAAGCGTGCTGGCCTTGCGCACGATAAAGTCATCGATGCCCAGTCGGGCCTCGAGCGCGAGTTCAAAACTTTTGCCTTTTTGATCCAGCAGGCGGATGTGCACCAGACGGTCGGCTTCCAGGGCGCCGAGCACCGGCAGGTTTTTCAGATCCTCGGGATGGTTGATCTCACGGCCAACGAGGAAACCGGGGCTGGCGACCATCAGCATCTGCGCCTGACGCAGGCGACGGGTGACCAGCAGCGGGTCTTCGTCGCCCAGCTCGCGCACACGCAGGGCCACGTCAATGCCTTCGTTCACCAGATCGACCCGCCGGTTGAGCAGCATGATCTCCAGCTGGACTTGCGGAAACCGTTCCAGAAAGTCGCTGATCACCCCCGGCAATATTTCGTGGGCCAGCCCGACCGGGCAGGACACCCGCAACCGCCCGCGGGGCTCGCTGGACATGCTGGCAACAGCCTCGTCGGCCATTTCCGCCTCCAGCAGCATCGCCTGGCAATGCCTGAGGTAGCGCTCGCCCACCGCGGTCAGTTTCAGTTGTCGGGTGGTGCGTTGCAGCAATCGCGCGCCAAGGCGTTCTTCCAGTTCGGCGATGCGCCGTGACAATCGGGACTTGGGAATGCCGAGCACACGCCCGGCTGCCGCGAAACCACCGGCTTCCACGACTTTGGCGAAGTAATACAGGTCGTTGAGGTCTTGCATGATGTGAGCCTGATTGTTCTATCTGTGAGACGAACTATCGCATTATTGCCGTCTAATCAGCTATTGGTTTCGTCTGTAGGATTAGTTCCATCAGATCGCCCTTGTG
>NZ_JBGCUL010000633.1:0-2641 GCF_054177685.1 Pseudomonas sp. P5_A2_2 | reverse complement strand
GTATTGCTGGGTGTTTTGATACTGATTTGATCGAGATTGAAAGGATCAGACCAGAACCCCGGTCGCTCCTGGTAACGCAATTCGAACTCACGGTTTTCACCGGCCCATGTGCTTTTCGGCGCATAGGGGGCGTAACCTTGTTCGAGGCGTTTTTGGTTAACCTCGTCAAATTGCGAAACAATCTCGTGATGCTCTCCGAGCGTTCGCCACAACGCTTCGTCGAAGGCCTCGAACGACGTGAACTCCCGACCTCGAAACTGATCGCCGATCAGCGTCGGAATAGCGGCGCCTACAGGCTGTGTAGCGGCTTTCCACCAGTCTGTGGTAACTGGCTGACCTGTTCCCGTGACAACACCGGCGCCCATGGGCGGGGTATTGAAGGACAGATAGATCGGCTCCAGCCCCGGCACGCAAACGATGCAGTCCTGAATGCGCCAATCGACACCCGCCGGTATGCCCAAAGTCTGTGGTTGGGTGACAGCCAGGGGCTGCGGGTTCGGCACCTGCGCTTGAGGCGCCGAGTCTGGTGCGAATTCCACATAACGGGTCGGGGAACCGGGAACTTCAGCGGTGTACACGCCGGTCAACGGGTCCAGCGCTGCATTGACCACCGGTACCCGGGAGTCGATCTCGGCACCGGTGCTGGCGACAATGATCGCAGTGCCTTGGGCCTCGACTACTGGCTTTAAGCGGTACTCAACCGCCACCGAACCGCCCGCATCAGCGATGGCTTGCAACTCTCGACTGTCGTGAAGCTCCAGTGCGTGCGCCGGAACGGCAACCGCGTGAAACAGGCGAGCACGTTGTTCAGGCGTTAACTCTCCGTTGCCCAGTTCGGATGGATACGCTATCCCACCTACGAATATTGCGACTTGCGAAGTGGCAAGTGTTCCTGCTACTTCGCCCAACAGCACCACTGACCGGCTTACTGCGATTGCCAATGCATCGGCCGCCCCGGCGACCAATGCGCTGCCAGGAATAGCGAGTGTCGACACAGCAGGCACTGATGGATTGACCGCTAAACGGTAGGTGTTGGCCTGTTTCACCCGCTCTATGCGTATATCAGCGTCAGCCTGCTGCTTGAACCGCACCCGCGCATCACGCTGCTCGGCAACCTGTCGATGACGCTCCCAGATGCCTTCTCTTTCCCGCCAGGCAATGGTCTGCTCCGCGTGACGCACAGACAGCGTCGCAGACCGTTCCGTCAGTGCCTTGATCTGCGCCGATAACAACTGCGCTTCATGGGCCGCGTTGTAAGCGGTTTCCCAAGCCTGGTGGCCACTGTCGAGTGCATCGCCGAACTGGTCCAGCCGTGCCATGTAATCGCTGGTCGAACGGACGAGCGGATCGTGGCCATCGAATGAGCGGGCTAACGAACCCTGGGCATTGAATTCTGCAGCTTTACGGGCAATCAGCCCGTCGATTTCGATTTTTTCCCTGGTAATGAGATAGAGCTGCCAGCGCTCGCTCGGATTGATATCAGGTGGCCGTCGTGCAGCCAGGACTTCACCGTCAAGCGATGAGGCAAGCTGATCAGACCTTGCAGCAAARCTGCGATCTGCCTCGACCTTGAAGGCGCTTTGACGCTGGGCCATACCCTCAAGTTGTTGCTGCCGCGTTTGCAGGCGTGCCTGCTCTTGGGCCGCTTGGGCTCGGGCAATGGCTTCTGCCTGCTCTTTTGCCTGCCTGGCAGCATGCTCCAGCTTGGCCTGCCTCCTGAGCGCCCTGGTCCTGGCGCTGGGGCCACCGAAGTTGCCGGAGGCGCCCACACGGTTGCCGCCAAAACCACCACCGCTCCCACCGCCACCACCCGCGGCCGGCGGCCCCGACCTGATGACGACATCCCCAGTAGATCCATCGTGCAATGTTCGTTGTGCCATACAGTCTCTCCTTGTCTGTAGGGCACAGCTTGTCTACGGGGCAGCGATCAGGTGCGGTACATATTTATAGGATGCGATTGGTTTACGGGATCAATGAGCGATCGGATGGGCCGCGGCCTGAAACCGACCCGCCTCGGCCCGCGCCTGCAAACCTTCCTGCGGGCCTGTTCCTGTTACGGCCGTGAACCGGACAAAGATCAGGCGCTGCGCCAAATCAGGGAATCCTTGTCTACGCTGCATAGTCAGGCCGGGCGCAACAGGGAATCAGTCTCTTGTGCACTGCATCCGCTCAACCCCGTTCACGAGAAGGATTTCCCATGACGAATTCGATATCGCTGCGCCATCACCGAGCGTTCAGCTTCCTGCTGACCCTGGCCTTGAGCCTGCCGTTACTGGTTCAGGCGGCCGGGCCGCTACCCTCCTGGAACGATGGCCCGTCGAAAAAGCAGATCATCGAGTTCGTGCAGACGGTCACCGATCAAAACAGCAAGGACTTCGTAAAGCCCGAGGACCGCATTGCCGTGTTCGATAATGACGGCACTTTGTGGAGCGAGCAGCCGATGTACTTCGAGTTGCTGTTCGCCCTCGACGAAGTCAAGCGCACCGCGGCGCAGCACCCGGAATGGAAAACCACCCAGCCCTTCCAGGCGGTGCTGGAAAACGATCACAAGGCCCTGGCCGCCACTGGCATGGAAGGCCTGCTGAAGATTTTCGCAGCGACCCACTCCGGCATGACCACCGATGCCTTCGCTGACTACGCC
>NZ_JBGCUL010000632.1:0-2643 GCF_054177685.1 Pseudomonas sp. P5_A2_2 | reverse complement strand
AAGATCAACTGTGGGAGCGAGCCTGCTCGCGATAGCGGTGGGTCAGTCACATGGAYGTTGGATGTGCTGCCGYCATCGCGAGCAAGCTCGCTCCCACACGGGATCTCCAGCRAGCACAAATGCWGMGTACGRCACCAATCAACTGTGGGAGCGAGCTTGCTCGCGATAGCGGTGGGTCAGTCACATGGATGTTGGATGTGCTGCCGTCATCGCGAGCAAGCTCGCTCCCACAGTGTTATGTGGTGGGTTCAGGCTCCGTCAGCACCTTCCTGAATGTCTCCACCAGCGGCCGAAAATTGATCCGGTGCCACGCCGCCCACAATGGCGTGGTGACCCTTGATCTGAGCGAAGCGCAGCCGGACGGTTTTCTGCTGGCAGGTCGCTACACTCTTCTCGACCATGATCGCGCCTTGCAGCGCTTGATGGACGCGGCCCTGGCGCAGAACGTCGAGATCGTGGTCGGCGGCCCGTACAGCTCGGGYATTCTGGCCGGTGGCGCACACTTCGAATACCAGAAGGCCAGCCCGGCGATCATCAGCAAGGTCGAGCAGATCAAACGCATTGTGGCGGCCCACGGCGTTGATATCAAGGCTGCGGCGTTGCAATTTTCGTTGGCGAACCCGGCAGTGGCRGCGGTGATCCCCACTGCGTTCTGGCAGGCGATGCGTGAGGCGAAGCTGGTTTCCGAGCGCGCACCCTTGCCCCTCATTGGAGCTTGAAAATGAAGATTGATTTGAGCGGAAAACTCGCGATCGTCAGCGGCAGCACCGCCGGCATTGGCCTGGGCATCAGTCAGGCACTGGCCGAGGCCGGCGCCACGGTGGTGGTGATCGGCCGCGACGCGGCCAAGGTCGAACAGGCGTTGGCGAGCATTCGCCAACGCGTACCCGGCGCGCAATTGCGCGGTGTGACCGCCGACCTCGGTACCGCCGAAGGCGCCGAAAGATTGTTCGCCGCCGAACCTCGGGCGGATATCCTGGTGAACAACCTCGGGATCTTCAACACGGTGGATTTCTTCGACGCCCCGGACAGTGAGTGGACGCGCTTCTACGAGGTCAACGTGATCTCCGGCGTGCGTCTGTCGCGGCACTACACGCCGCAGATGGTCAAGCAGGGCTGGGGCCGGGTGATCTTTCTGTCTTCGGAGTCCGGCGTGGCGACACCGGCGGACATGATCAACTACGGCGTGACCAAAAGCGCCAACCTGGCGGTGTCCCATGGCCTGGCCAAACGCCTGGCCGGCACCGGCGTGACGGTCAACGCGATCCTGCCCGGCCCGACCTTTACCGATGGCCTGGAAGACATGCTCAAGGACGCCATCGCCGAATCCGGACGCAGCGCCCGGGACGAAGCCGATGCGTTCGTGCGCAAGGCCCGGCCGACGTCGATCATCCAGCGCGTGGCGGATGTCGAGGAGGTCGCCAATCTGGTGGCCTACATCGCTTCGCCGTTATCCTCGGCCACCACCGGTGCTGCCTTGCGGGTCGACGGCGGTGTCGTCGACAGCCTGGCCATCTGAACCTTATTGATTAGAGAGAACATTTCATGGCAACAGCATCAGCCTTCATCGACATCCCGGCTTCGGCCGAACAGGTCTGGCAATTGATTGGCGGTTTCAACTCGCTGCCGGACTGGCTGCCGTTCATTCCCAAGAGCGAGCTCAGCGAAGGCGGGCGCGTGCGCAGCCTGCAAACGGCGGACGGCGCAGTGGTGATCGAACGCCTGCAAGCGTTCGACAACGTCGGCCAAACCTACAGCTACTCGATTTTGCAGGCACCCTTTCCGGCGACTGATTATCTGGCGACGATCAAGGTTCAAGCCCAAGGCGAGGGCGCGCGGGTGACCTGGTCCGGGAGGTTCGAGCCGGTGGGTGTGAGCAACGAGGAAGTGGAGGCGTTGTTTACCGGTATCTATCAGGGTGGACTTGAGGCGTTGCGGGCCAATTACCCGGCTTGATAAACACCACCAATCCCTTGTAGGAGCGAGCTTGCTCGCGATGGACGTCAACGAAAACGCTTACTGTCTGAATGAGCGCGTCGACCTTGCGTCCATCGCGAGCAGGCTCGCTCCTACAGGGGATCAATTTCAGGCTTGAGGAATCAAGCTCTCCCGACAATCGAGCACCAGCCGCGCGCCACCCAGTTCGCTGCTGCCCACCTCCAGGGTAAACCCGTGCAGGCTGACAATCGCCGCGACGATGGACAGCCCCAGCCCGAAGCCGCTCTTTTGATTGCCCGCCTCGGCACGGTAGAAACGCTGGAACACCGCTTCACGTTCCGCCTCGGGAATGCCCGGGCCGGAGTCGAGCACTTCGATCCGCGTGTGCCCGCCAGCATTGATCCCGCGCAAGATCACCGCGCCACCGGGCGGGGTGAATTTGATCGAGTTGCTCAACAGGTTCGCCACGGCTTCGAACAGCAGTGCGCGGTCGCCATTGAGGGGCGGCAATGACGCGGGCAGGTGTAGTTGGAACACCAGACCGTCGTCTTCCGCCAGGGGCAGATAGAACTCATGCAGCTCTTGCAACAACGACACCGGGTCCAGTTGCACGAAACCGGAGCGACGCTGGCGATCTTCCAGTTCGGAAATCCGCAGCAAGCCACGGAAACGCGCCATCAACGTGTCGGCCTCGGCCAGCACCAG
>NZ_JBGCUL010000631.1:0-2651 GCF_054177685.1 Pseudomonas sp. P5_A2_2 | reverse complement strand
TCGTTGGTGGGACAACAGTCGATGGGCCTTGAATTGGGTGCTTAATCTCGCGTGGTTTGATCGCTTGGGACTTCCACGTCTCTCCTGACCTCAATCCCTCGAACCGCCCGGTGCGGACCCGCATGCCGGGTGGTGTGGCAGGGGTACGGTCTATGAAGGCCGTCCCCTATGCCGATTGGGGGGGGAGGCAGTGACACCGTGCTGAATTCATCGCAGGCAAGCCTGCTCCCACAGGAATGTGGATTGCCCGAGATCTAAAAGTCTTCACGAACACTGTGGGAGCGGGCTTGCCCGCGATGGCGGTGTACCTGATGGTGCGGGACTTGAATTAATAATCCCTGTTCAGGTGCAAAAACACTCAAAAAACCAGATTAATTTATATCCTGTGCACCATTTAACTTCATAAGTGCGACATTTTGCGCTGTTCTTGTGCGCAAGTCGTTTGTTACAGTCCGGCTCGATCTCCTACAACGACAATCAATCTGCCGAGACTTTTCCATGATCGAATCCGTCGAATCCTTTCTTGCGCGCCTGAAAAAACGCGACCCGGATCAACCCGAATTCCACCAGGCTGTGGAAGAAGTTCTGCGCAGTCTGTGGCCGTTTCTTGAGGCCAATCAGCATTACCTGACCTCGGGCATTCTGGAGCGCATCTGTGAGCCGGAGYGGGCGCTGGTGTTTCGCGTGTCGTGGGTCGACGATCAGGGCAAAGTCCAGGTCAATCGCGGGTTCCGCATCCAGATGAACAGCGCGATCGGCCCGTACAAGGGCGGTCTGCGTTTCCACCCGTCGGTGAACATGGGCGTCCTGAAATTCCTCGCCTTCGAACAGACCTTCAAAAACTCCCTGACTTCATTGCCCATGGGCGGTGGCAAGGGTGGTTCGGACTTCGACCCCAAAGGCAAAAGCGACGCGGAAGTCATGCGCTTCTGTCAGGCCTTCATGAGCGAGTTGTATCGCCACATTGGTGCGGACGTTGACGTGCCAGCCGGGGACATCGGCGTCGGTGCGCGGGAAATCGGTTTCCTGTTCGGCCAGCACAAGCGCTTGAGCAACCAGTTCACCAGCGTGCTGACCGGCAAAGGCCCAAGCTACGGCGGCAGCCTGATTCGCCCGCAAGCTACCGGTTTCGGTTGCGTGTACTTCGCCGAAGAAATGCTCAAGCGCCGTGGCCTGGCGGTCGAAGGCAAGCGCGTGGCGATTTCCGGTTCGGGTAACGTCGCGCAGTACGCCGCGCGCAAGGTCATGGATCTGGGCGGCAAAGTGATTTCGCTGTCCGACTCCGAAGGCACGCTGTATTGCGAAAGCGGTTTGACCGAAGAGCAATGGCTGGCCGTACTGGAGCTGAAAAACGTACAACGCGGGCGCATCCGTGAACTGGCTGGCCGTTTTGGCCTGGAGTTCCGCGCCGGTCAGCTGCCATGGAGCCTGAGCTGCGATATCGCGCTGCCGTGCGCGACGCAAAACGAACTGGATGTCGAAGCCGCCCGCACCTTACTGCGCAACGGCTGCATCTGTGTGGCCGAAGGCGCGAACATGCCGACCACCCTCGAGGCGGTGGACCTGTTCATCGAGGCCGACATTCTGTTCGCACCAGGCAAGGCGTCCAACGCCGGCGGCGTGGCGGTGAGCGGGCTGGAAATGTCGCAGAACGCCATGCGCCTGGCGTGGACCGGTGGCGAAGTGGACAGCAAGCTGCACGCGATCATGCAGTCGATTCACCACGCTTGCGTGCACTACGGCGAAGAGGACGGTCGGGTCAATTACGTCAAGGGCGCGAACATCGCCGGCTTCGTGAAGGTCGCCGATGCCATGCTGGCCCAAGGCGTCGTTTAAGTCGGTTCGATGCGAATCACTTCAATCATTTGATCCCCGGCGGGGCGCTGCCACAGTACTTCGTCGTTGAGTTGTGCGCCGAGCAGCGCCCGGCCCAGCGGTGAGCCCCAATTGATCAGGCCGTGGGCGGCATCGGCCTGATCTTCGCCCACCAGTTGTACCCGGCGCTCGGTGGCGTGTTCATCGGCGTAGGTCACCCAACTGCCGATTTGCACTTTCTGGGTCGAGGTCGCGGCGGGTACCACCTGAGCGCTGCCCAGGCGCTGTTTGAAATAACGCAGATCACGCTCGAGATCGGCCAGGCGCTGTTTGTCCGCCTGCTCACCTTTTGCCGATTGCTCGGCATGCAGGGTTTGCAGTTCGGCGACTTTGCCCTGCAACAGCTTCAGACCTTGCGGCGTGACGTAATTGGGCTGCGCGCTGACTTGCCGTTCGACTGGCTGATCGGCTTGCGCGGTGGCGTTATCTTCATTGACGAAGGCACGGCTCATGGAATTCTCCCGGTATAGGGTTTGGGTCATGGTCGCAGGCATCCGGTTTCACTGGATGTCTGAAAGCGACTTACGGCGAGCGATAGGCCCGGGTGGTGTCCTGGTCTTTCTGCTGCTGCCAGGCTTTGTCCCGTTCTTTCAGATGGCTGTTGCGCTCATCCCTTGGATACGCTGCCCATAGAGAAAGTCTAGAAGTGGATTCGTCGGGTGGTTGTGAAAGGTGTGTGATCAATCGTTTCGGCAAACGACGAGTCCCTGTGGGAGCGAGCTTGCTCGCGATGAGGGACTGACATTCAACAAGTGTGTTGGCTGAAAGGCCGCCAT
>NZ_JBGCUL010000013.1:0-33697 GCF_054177685.1 Pseudomonas sp. P5_A2_2 | reverse complement strand
CCTGACCGACAACGAACTGGCCAAGCTGCACATCCGTCATATGGTGGGTGGGCGTGCGGCGCATGTGGTCGATGAAGTGATTCTGCGTTTCGAGTTCCCGGAGCGTCCGGGCGCGCTGTTCAACTTCCTCAACAAGCTGGGCGGGCGCTGGAACATCTCGATGTTCCACTACCGCAACCATGGCGCGGCGGACGGCCGGGTAGTCGCGGGCCTGCAAGTGCCCCACGACGAGCGCCATTTGGTGCCGGCGGCGCTGGAAGAAATCGGCTACCCGTACTGGGACGAAAGCGACAACCCGGCCTATCAGCTGTTTCTTGGCTGAGGGGCTACGCTGATGGGCAGGCAATAAGGAAATCTGACAATGGAAACGTTAACTGCCCTGAAAACGGCGCACATGGTGGCAACTGTTGTACTGCTGGCTTGTGCGCTGGGTCTGGGCGTCTGGGTTTTGCTTGCGCGGCGCAAGGGTGATGCGACGGCGGGAAGCCGCACCCTGCAACGGCCACGTGTATTTGTCTGGTTGTTGATGGGGTTGGCGCTGCTGAGCATGCCGTTTACCGGCTGGTGGATGGTGCATCTGGTGGGCTGGCCATTGGGGCAGACCTGGTTGCTGGCGTCCAGTGTGCTGTACACCGTGGCGGCGCTGGCTTGGTTCTGGTTGCTGGTGCGGCTCGACAAACTGCGCAAGGCGCCGGAGAGCGCGGGTAAATTCACCTTTGCCTTGGCGTTGTTCGGTTTTGTCTGTTTTGTGGCCATTGCCGGTTTAATGGGGGCCAAGCCTGTTTAAGGCTTGAGACCGTGTCGCCCCCATCGCGAGCAAGCTCGCTCCCACAGAGTTTTCTGGTGTTCACTAAATCTGAATTCACTGAAGATCCCTGTGGGAGCGAGCTTGCTCGCGACAGCGGTTTCAGCCGCGCAGACTGATCACCGGCCAACCCCGCTTCTCGGCCTCGACCCGCAGATTCGGATCCGGATCGACCGCAACCGGATGGGTCACTTGCTCCAGCAACGGAAAATCATTCATCGAGTCGCTGTAGAAATAGCTGTCTTCCAGCGTATATCCGGTTTCTTCCAGCCACCGATTCAAGCGCGTCACCTTGCCTTCGCGGAAGCACGGCACATCGGTGCTGCGCCCGGTGTAGCGGCCGTCGACCATCTCGCATTCGGTGGCGATCAGGGTTTCGACGCCCAGGCGCTTGGCAATCGGCCCGGTGACGAAGCGGTTGGTCGCCGTGATGATCACCAGTTTGTCGCCGGCTGAACGGTGTTTGGCCAAAAGGTCGATGGCCTTGGGCAGCACGATCGGTTCGATGCAGTCACGCATGTAATCGCTGTGCCACTGATCCAGCGTGGCCATTTCGGTGCGGCCGAGAACTTCCAGGCAGAAGTTCAGGTAAGCGGCATTATCGAGTTTGCCGGCCAGGTAATCCTGGTAGAACGCATCGTTGCGAGCCTTGTAGGCGACGGCGTCGAGAAAGCCGCGCTCGCATAGGTAATCGCCCCAAGCGTGATCGCTGTCACCGCCCAGAAGGGTGTTGTCCAAATCGAATAAAGCCAGGCGCATCGCAGTTACCCGCTGAAAAGTCAGTAAAAAGGCGACAAGAATACGGTCTTTTCACAAGAGTGCACATAAGGTAGGAACCTTCGTTGCCGCCTTCACAACCTTTGTGGAACAATGCGGCGACATGCGTTTGCGAGGTTGTTGCCGTGATCGACCCCGATGGTTTTCGCCCCAATGTCGGGATCATTCTGACGAATGACGCCGGCCAGGTGCTATGGGCTCGCCGAATCAATCAGGATGCCTGGCAATTTCCGCAGGGGGGAATCAACCCCGAAGAGACGCCGGAAGACGCCTTGTACCGCGAGCTGAACGAAGAAGTGGGCCTTGAACGCGAAGATGTTGAAATTCTCGCCTGCACCCGGGGCTGGTTGCGCTATCGTTTGCCGCAACGTCTGGTACGTACCCACAGCCAGCCGCTGTGCATCGGCCAGAAGCAGAAATGGTTTCTCCTGCGCCTGATCTCCAACGAGCAGCGGGTGCGGATGGATTTGACCGGTAAACCGGAGTTCGATGGCTGGCGCTGGGTCAGCTATTGGTATCCGTTGGGCCAGGTGGTGACATTCAAGCGCGAGGTGTATCGACGCGCTCTCAAAGAGCTTGCCCCGCGCCTTTTAGCGCGCGACTGACGACGGAGTTCGACCCCGAGCCATGCTCAATACGCTGCGCAAGATCGTCCAGGAAGTTAACTCCGCCAAGGATCTCAAGGCGGCGTTGGGGATTATTGTGTTGCGCGTCAAAGAGGCCATGGGCAGTCAGGTCTGCTCGGTCTACCTGCTTGACCCTGAGACCAACCGCTTCGTGCTGATGGCCACCGAGGGCTTGAACAAGCGCTCGATCGGTAAAGTCAGCATGGCACCCAACGAAGGTCTGGTTGGCCTGGTCGGTACGCGCGAAGAACCCCTGAATCTCGAAAACGCTGCGGATCACCCGCGCTACCGCTACTTCGCCGAGACCGGTGAAGAGCGCTTCGCCTCATTCCTCGGGGCACCGATCATTCACCACCGCCGTGTTGTCGGCGTGTTGGTCATCCAGCAAAAAGAGCGCCGCCAGTTCGATGAAGGTGAAGAAGCCTTCCTCGTGACCATGAGCGCGCAGCTCGCCGGCGTTATCGCCCACGCCGAGGCCACCGGTTCGATCCGCGGCCTGGGCCGTCAGGGTAAAGGCATTCAGGAAGCCAAGTTCATCGGCGTGCCGGGTTCGCCGGGTGCGGCGGTCGGTACGGCGGTGGTCATGCTGCCGCCCGCCGATCTGGACGTGGTGCCGGACAAGAACATCACCGACATCGACGCCGAACTCGGTTTGTTCAAGACCGCCATTGAAGGCGTGCGCGCCGACATGCGCACCTTGTCCGCCAAACTCGCCACGCAGCTGCGCCCGGAAGAGCGGGCCTTGTTCGACGTCTACCTGATGATGCTCGACGATGCCGCGCTGGGCAGCGAAGTCACCACCGTGATCAAGACCGGGCAGTGGGCCCAGGGCGCTTTGCGCCAGGTGGTCACCGATCACGTCAACCGTTTCGAATTGATGGACGACGCCTACCTGCGCGAGCGGGCCTCGGACGTCAAGGACCTTGGTCGGCGATTGCTGGCTTACTTGCAGGAAGAGCGTCAGCAAACGCTGGTCTACCCCGACAACACCATTCTGGTCAGCGAAGAACTGACGCCGGCGATGCTCGGCGAGGTGCCGGAGGGCAAGCTGGTCGGCCTGGTGTCGGTGCTCGGCTCAGGCAACTCCCACGTCGCCATCCTCGCCCGCGCCATGGGCATTCCGACCGTGATGGGCCTGGTCGACCTGCCGTATTCCAAGGTCGACGGCATCCAGATGATCGTCGATGGCTACCACGGTGAGGTCTACACCAACCCGAGTGAAGTGCTGCGCAAGCAGTTCGCCGAGGTGGTCGAGGAAGAGAAACAACTGGCCCTCGGGCTCGATGCGCTGCGCGATCTGCCGTGCGTGACAGTCGATGGCCACCGCATGCCACTGTGGGTCAACACCGGTTTGCTGGCGGATGTGGCGCGGGCGCAGAAGCGCGGTGCCGAAGGCGTGGGCCTGTACCGCACCGAAGTGCCGTTCATGATCAACCAGCGTTTCCCGAGCGAAAAGGAACAGCTGGCGATCTACCGCGAACAACTGGCCGCGTTCCACCCGCAACCGGTGACCATGCGCAGCCTGGACATCGGCGGCGACAAGGCGCTGTCGTATTTCCCGATCAAGGAAGATAACCCGTTCCTTGGCTGGCGCGGCATTCGTGTCACCCTCGACCACCCGGAAATCTTCCTGGTGCAGACCCGCGCCATGCTCAAGGCCAGTGAAGGCTTGAATAATCTGCGCATCCTGCTGCCGATGATCTCTGGCACCCATGAGCTCGAAGAGGCCCTGCACCTGATTCACCGTGCCTGGGGTGAAGTACGCGATGAAGGCACCGACGTGCCGATGCCGCCGGTTGGCGTGATGATCGAGATTCCGGCAGCGGTGTATCAGACCAAGGAACTGGCGCGGCAAGTGGACTTCCTTTCGGTCGGTTCCAACGACCTGACCCAGTACCTGCTGGCCGTGGACCGCAACAACCCGCGGGTGGCCGACCTCTACGATTACCTGCACCCGGCAGTGCTTCAGGCGCTGCAGAATGTGGTGCGTGATGCCCATGCCGAAGGCAAGCCAGTGAGTATCTGCGGTGAAATGGCCGGTGATCCGGCGGCGGCCGTGCTGTTGATGGCGATGGGGTTCGACAGTCTGTCGATGAACGCCACCAACCTGCCGAAGGTGAAGTGGATGCTGCGCCAGATCAACCTGAGCAAGGCCAAGGAATTGCTTGCCGAACTGATGACCATCGACAACCCGCAAGTGATTCATAGCTCGTTGCAATTGGCGCTGAAGAACCTCGGGTTGGCGCGGATGATCAATCCGGCAGCGATCAAGCCCCTCTGAAACGCTGACGGCCCCATCGCGAGCAAGCTCGCTCCCACAGTGGGCTTGTGTAGGCTCACTGTTTTGTGAACAACACAAAACTCTGTGGGAGCGAGCTTGCTCGCGATGGGGCCAGTCCAGGTAACACAAAACTAAAGCCTGATCTCCACTTCCCCAAGATGCCCGCCATGCGGCCCGAAACTGTGTTCGACCATATGCCGCGCCCCATCCGCCTGCACAATCAACGCCGTACTCGCCCGCGTTCCATAACTCTGACTGGCAATGAACACGCTCGACAGCAACGTCTCGGTGGCCAGCCCCACTCCGGTATCCGGCAACTCGGCAAGCGGTGCGGTCTGCGCATCGCTCAATAACGCCAACAGCGCCTGAGGCTGCGGATCATCCAGCACCTCGCTCAACGCCGCCTTGGCCTTGAGCAACTTCGGCCACGGCGTATCCAGCCCGGCATTGGATAACCCGTAGATCCCCGGGGCCAACATCACCGCTGCTGGTTCCCGGGCGTTGAAGTGCCAGAGTTCATTGGCATTGCCGACCAACAGGTTAAAACCACCATATTCCTGCGAACGTTCGACAACGTCGGCTAAATAGTCGTCAATTGATATTTCMCCGGTTAGAAAACGCGCGACCAGCTCCCCACGAGATTTTCGCCCTGGTGGTCGATTGGGATCTCGGATATTGGTCAGCGCCGCAAAACGTCCGTTGGCACCGACACCGAGCCAGGTGCCACCGGCCTCGAGGTCGCGCCCCGCATGTACGTGCGGCGCTTCGGGCCATGGCGCCAGAGGCAGGCTGGGGCGGGCGTAGAACTCATCGCGATTGGCCGCCACGACCAGCGGCTGGGCATGACCCGGACGCCAGGCAAAAACAATCAGGCACATAAGGCTGTCCTTGTGTGTTTTTTGCTCACTCTACGCAGACATCGCTCATCGATCCATCGCCTTGCGCAGTGGAGCTTGAGGCCATGCATCCGTTACCATGCCGCTCCGGTTTTGGGATGCGGGCGAGACAACCATGGAATTTCTGCTCTATCTGGCGCTCGGCGCCTGTGCAGGTGTACTCGCCGGGCTGTTTGGCGTGGGCGGCGGGATCATCATCGTCCCGGTGCTGGTGTTCAGCTTCAAGGCCCAAGGGTTCGATCCGTCGATCCTCACGCACCTGGCAGTGGGCACCTCCCTGGCGACGATCATCTTTACCTCGGTCAACGCGGTACGTGAGCATCACCGCCGTGGAGCCGTGCGTTGGCCGATCTTCATGTGGATGACCGTCGGCATTCTGGTCGGTGCCGGATTCGGCGCGCTGACGGCGGAAGCGATTTCCGGCCCTAACCTGCAGAAACTCATTGGTGTGTTTGCCCTGGTGATCGCCGCTCAGTTGGCGCTGGAGGTTAAACCCAAGGCCAGCCGAACCGTGCCGGGCAAACTCGGTCTGACCGTGGCCGGTAGCGCGATTGGCTGGGCTTCGGCGATTTTCGGCATTGGTGGAGGTTCGCTGACCGTGCCATTCCTGACCTGGCGCAGTGTGCCGATGCAGCAAGCCGTGGCTACTTCGTCGGCCTGCGGTCTGCCGATTGCCCTGGCCAGTGCATTAAGTTTCATGATTCTGGGCTGGCACGATCCGTTGCTCCCGGCCCATAGTCTCGGTTTCATTTATTTGCCGGCGTTGCTGGGCATTGCCCTGACCAGCATGGTGTTCGCCCGCTTGGGCGCGCGATTGGCTCACAGGTTGTCGCCAAAGTTGCTGAAACGGCTGTTTGCCGCTTTGCTGTTCTGCGTCGGTCTGAACTTCCTGCTCTGACCGGCAGCGCAATCCTGGCTTAATCCTGAGGTGGCAGCGTCGCCCGGGAATTTTTAAGATTTGAACTCTAACGAGGAGTCGCAATGCTGCCTTACCCGCAGATCGACCCGGTGGCCCTGGCCATCGGTCCGCTGAAAATCCACTGGTACGGTCTGATGTACCTGATCGGCATCGGCGGCGCCTGGCTGCTGGCGTCCCGCCGCTTGAACCGTTTCGACCCGACCTGGACCAGGGAGAAACTCTCCGACATGGTGTTCTGGATGTCGATGGGGGTGATCGTCGGCGGGCGACTGGGTTACGTGCTGTTCTACGATCTGAGCGCTTATCTGGCCAACCCGACGCTGATTTTCGAAGTGTGGAAGGGCGGCATGTCATTCCACGGCGGTTTCATCGGTGTGATGCTGGCGGCGTTGTGGTTCGGTAAAAAGAACAGCAAGTCGTTCTTCCAGCTGATGGATTTCGTTGCGCCGATGGTGCCGATTGGCCTGGGTGCCGGTCGTATCGGCAACTTCATCAATGCCGAGCTGTGGGGCAAGCCGACCGACGTGCCGTGGGCAATGATCTTCCCGCCGTTCAGCGACCCGGCGCAGTTGCCTCGTCACCCGTCGCAGCTGTACCAGTTCGCCCTTGAAGGCGTGGCGCTGTTCCTGATCCTCTGGCTGTTCTCGCGCAAGCCACGGCCGACCATGGCGGTCTCGGGGATGTTCGCGCTGTTCTATGGCATCTTCCGTTTCATCGTCGAGTTCGTCCGTGTACCGGACGCGCAACTGGGCTATCTGGCCTGGAACTGGCTGACCATGGGCCAGGTGCTGTGCGTGCCGATGATCGTCGGCGGGTTGTTCCTGATCTGGCTGGCCTATCACCGCACTCCGGCGACTCCAGCGGCAGCAGTATAAAATTCGAACCCCGGGGCTTCGGTCCCGGGTTCAAGGACACAGGTAACTCATGAAGCAATATCTCGAACTGGTTGCCCACGTCATCAAGAACGGCACCAAGCAGGCCAACCGCACCGGCGTGAACACCATCAGTTTTCCCGGTGCGATGCTGCGTTATGACCTGCAGGAAGGTTTTCCGGCGATCACCACGCGCAAGATGGCGTTCAAATCGGCCATCGGCGAAATGTGCGGATTCCTGCGTGGCGTGAACAACGCTGCCGAATTCCGTGAGTTGGGCTGCAAGGTCTGGGACCAGAACGCCAATGAAAACGCCCAGTGGCTGGCCAACCCGTTCCGCCAGGGCGAAGACGACCTTGGCGAAATCTACGGTGTGCAATGGCGCAAATGGCCGGCGTACAAGCAGATTCCGGTCAGCAACCCGGCCGCCATCGAGCAGACCCTGAAGCAAGGCTACCGCCAGATCGCCGAAGGCTCCGATGCCGGTCAGGCCTACGTGGTGCTGTACAAGGCCATCGATCAGGTCCGCCAGTGCGTAGACACCATCATCAATGACCCGGGCAGCCGTCGCATCCTGTTCCATGGCTGGAACTGCGCCCAGCTCGATGAAATGGCCTTGCCGCCGTGCCACCTGCTGTACCAGTTCCACCCGAATGTCGAGACCAGGGAGATTTCCCTGACCCTCTACATCCGCTCCAACGACCTGGGCCTGGGCACGCCGTTCAACCTCACCGAAGGTGCTGCGCTGCTGAGCCTCATCGGTCGCCTGACCGGCTACACGCCGCGCTGGTTCACCTATTTCATCGGTGATGCCCACGTCTACGAAAACCACCTGGACATGCTCAACGAACAGCTCAAGCGCGAGCCRTTCCCGATGCCGAAACTGGTGATTTCCGAGCGTGTGCCGGAGTTTGCCAAGACGGGYGTGTATCAGCCGGAGTGGCTGGAGCTGGTGGAACCGGGCGATTTCTCCCTGGAAGGCTACGAGCACCACGCACCGATGACCGCGCCGATGGCGGTCTGAAAAACCACCACCGACCCTGTGGGAGCGAGCTTGCTCGCGATAGCGGTTTGTCAGTCACATCAATGTTGAATGTGCCGCCGTCATCGCGAGCAAGCTCGCTCCCACAGGGTTTTGCGGTGTGCTTAGTGGCCGTGACTGCGGCCCACATGGGAATGCTCCACCTCCGTCGTCACAACCCCGCCACTCACTTCCAGCCGCTGCAAAATCCCGCATTGATCGATACCCGGCCCCTCGTCGCAGCGTTGGCGCAGGTCGAGCAGTTGCGTCTGCAAGGCCAGCAAGCCGTCGATCCGCGCCCTGACGTGGTGGATGTGCTCGTCGATCAGTGAGTTTACGCTTTCGCACTGATCTTGCGGGCTGTCGCGAAACGCCAGCAGGCTGCGGATTTCTTCAAGCGTCATGTCGAGGGTGCGACAGTTGCGGATGAAGGTCAGGCGCTCGGCGTGGGCCTGGGTATAGACGCGATAATTGCCGTCACTGCGGGCCGGTTCCGGCAGCAGGCTCTCGCGCTCGTAGTAGCGGATCGTTTCCACGGCACAGTCCGTGAGCTTTGCCAACTCTCCAATTTTCATGACGACAATCTCCAAAACTCCAAAATGGGTGCTTGACCCTATAGTGGCTACAGGGTCTTTACTTGGCAACAGGCACTCTATATGGACACAACCAATGAGCGATTCCCTGCACTCCCGCAAACCCGGGGCTGAACACGAGCACAGCGACAAGCTCAAGCCCGTGCAAAAACATGGCCACGGTGGTCACGGCGACGCCTGTTGCTCATCTAAAGCGGCAGCGCCTGCGTTTGTAAAACTGAGCGAATCGCCGACGCCCGGGGCTCGACTGAGCAGTTTTCGCATCGAAGCGATGGACTGTCCAACCGAACAGACGCTGATCCAGAACAAGCTAAGCAAACTGACCGGTGTGCAGCAGCTGGAGTTCAATCTGATTAATCGGGTGCTCGGCGTGACCCACGATTTGCCTGGTATCGAGCCGATCGTCGAGGCCATCAAGTCCTTGGGCATGCAGGCCGAGCCGCTGGATCAAGGTGCTGACACCCCGGCGCCGGCGCTCCAGAAAAAGCCATGGTGGCCCTTGGCACTGTCTGGTGTTGGTGCATTGCTGGCAGAAGTTATTCACTTCACCGGTTCCGCGCCGAACTGGGTGGTGGCGGCTATCGCGCTGGTCTCGATCCTCAGCGGTGGTCTCGGCACTTACAAAAAAGGCTGGATCGCCCTTAAAAACCGCAACCTGAACATCAACGCGCTGATGAGCATTGCCGTGACCGGCGCGGTGCTGATCGGCCAGTGGCCGGAAGCGGCAATGGTGATGTTCCTGTTCACCGTGGCCGAGTTGATCGAAGCCAAGTCCCTTGATCGTGCGCGTAATGCCATCGGCGGCCTGATGCAGATGACCCCGGACACGGCAACGGTGTTGCAGAATGACGGGAACTGGCTAGAGCAGGATGTCAAAAGCATCGGGCTCGGTGCGCGGGTACGGGTTCGTCCCGGCGAGYGCATCGGCCTGGATGGCGAAGTGCTGTCTGGTCGCTCAACCATCGATCAGGCGCCAATCACCGGTGAAAGCTTGCCGGTGGAAAAAACCATCGGCGACAAAGTATTCGCCGGCACCATCAATCAGGCCGGATCCCTGGAATATGAAGTAACCGCTGCGGCCGACAACTCGACCCTGGCGCGCATCATCCACGCGGTCGAGCAGGCCCAAGGGGCGCGGGCGCCGACCCAGCGTTTCGTCGACAGTTTCTCGAAAGTCTATACCCCGGCGGTGTTCGTCCTGGCACTGGCCGTGGCGGTGATCCCGCCAATGTTCATGGGCGAGTTGTGGTTCGACTGGATCTACCGGGCGCTGGTGCTGCTGGTGGTGKCCTGTCCGTGTGCGCTGGTGATTTCCACGCCGGTGACCATCGTCAGCGGCCTCGCGGCGGCGGCGCGCAAAGGCATCCTGGTCAAGGGCGGCGTCTATCTGGAGGGCGGTTACAAGCTCGACTACCTGGCCCTGGACAAGACAGGCACCATCACCCACGGCAAACCGGTGCAGACCGATTACCTGTCGCTGGACCCGACCGCCGATGAGTCGGCGCCTGCCATAGCCGCCGCGCTGGCCAGGCGCTCGGATCACCCGGTTTCTCAGGCCATTGCCAAAGCGGCTGTGGATAACCAGACCGCGACGCTGATTGTGGATAACTTCGAAGCGCTGGGCGGGCGCGGTGTGCGCGGCGAGATCAACGGTCAGCTCTACCATTTGGGCAACCATCGCCTGGTGGAGGATCTGGGTTTGTGTTCGCCGGCGCTGGAAGAAAAGCTGTTTGCCCTGGAAAAGCAGGGCAAGTCGGTGGTGCTGCTGCTTGATCAGTCCGGGCCATTGGCGCTGTTCGCCGTCGCCGATACGGTGAAAGCGTCCAGCCGCGAAGCCATCCGGCAATTGCATGACCTGGGTATCAAAACCCTGATGCTCACGGGCGATAACGTCCACACTGCGCAAGCCATTGCCGCGCAAGTCGGCATCGACGAGGCCAAGGGAGACCTGTTGCCAGGCGACAAATTGCAGGCTATCGAGGCTCTTTATGCCCAAGGGCATCGGGTCGGCATGGTCGGCGATGGCATCAACGACGCCCCGGCGCTGGCGCGTTCCGAGATCGGTTTCGCCATGGCCGCCGCAGGCACCGATACCGCGATTGAAACTGCCGATGTCGCCCTGATGGACGACGATCTGCGCAAGATTCCGGCATTCATTGGCCTTTCGCGACGGACATCGAGCATCCTCAAACAGAACATCGCCCTGGCTTTGGTCATCAAGGCGATCTTTCTTGGGGTAACCTTCGCCGGGGTCGCTACCATGTGGATGGCCGTGTTCGCCGACATGGGGGTGAGTTTGCTGGTGGTGTTCAACGGTTTGCGCCTGCTGCGCAAGTAAAGGATGAGGGACGGTTGTGCTGAGTGCCGAGCTGAAGGCGTTTTACATGGTGGCCCGCCTGGGCAGCATTACCCAGGCTGCAAAAAAGCTTGGCCTGAGCCAGCCAACGGTGACGACGCAGATCCGCAACCTCGAAAGTCAATATTCGGTCGAGCTGTTCTACCGTGGTGGCCGGCGTCTCAGTGTCAGCGAAGAGGGCGCGCGGCTGTTACCGATGGTCAAGGCACTGATGCAACAGGAGGCCGACATCGAGTTTTTCCTGCGTAACTGCGGCCAGGTCCAGGGCACATTGCGCATTGCCGCCACGGCGCCGTATTACATCCTCGACCTGGTGAAAACATTCCGCGAACGTCTGCCGCAAGTGGAGGTGTCGGTGGAAATCGGTAACTCCCAGCAGGTGCTTGAAGCGCTGGAGGATTATCGGGTCGATGTCGCGGCGTCGTCGCAGTTGCTCGATGACGCGCGGCTGATTCGCCGGGTGCTCGGCAGCGATCCGCTGGTGCTGGCGGTGCATCGCAATCATCCGCTGGCGGTTCACGATCACGTTTCGCTCAGTGCATTGGCCGGGCATACCCTGCTGATGCGCGAACCGGGTTCGACCACCCGTCGCCTGACCGAAGAATTGCTGGCCAGCGCCGGCGTGTGTTTCGGCCCGCTGCTGGAAATCGGCAGCCGCGAATCGATCCGCGAAGCGGTACTGCGCAATATCGGTATCAGCATCATTGCCCGCCAGGAAGTGCCCCATGATCCGCAGCTGCGGGTACTGACCATCGAGAGTGCGCCGCAGATTCCCGAGTATCTGTACTGCCTCAGGGAGCGCAAAGGCGCGCGGCTGCCGGCGGCGTTTCTGGGATTGGCGCAGGAAATGGCCCCGGCCTGAGATCTTTTGCCTGTCCAGGCCTCATCGCGAGCAGGCTCGCTCCTACAGTTGACCGCATTCCCCTGTAGGAGCGAGCCTGCTCGCGATGGCGGTAGATCAGTCAGCACAGGAATAACCAAAAATCCCGAATACCACTATCGGCAGTTTTTGCCTTACTGCCACATGACGGACTCATTACAACTCTAGGATGGCCCCCATCTGCCAGATGAGGTCCGTCCATGAACAACCCGATCGCAACTGCCCTGACCAACCCCGGCGCACCGATGAAGGTGCGCGGCGTGCAGAAGCGCTTTGGCGCCTTCACGGCGCTGGATAATGTTTCCCTCGACGTGGCGGCCGGTGAGCTGGTGTGTCTGCTCGGCCCGTCGGGCTGTGGCAAGACCACCTTGCTGCGCTGCATCGCCGGTCTGGAGAAGCAGGACAGCGGCGAGTTGTACTTGGGTGATCGCGACGTTTCCCACTTGGCACCCCAGGCGCGGGACTACGGCATTCTGTTCCAGTCCTACGCGTTGTTCCCCAATCTCACCGTCGAAGCGAACATTGCCTACGGCCTCGCCGGCAATGGTCGCGACCAGATTCGCCAGCGCGTCGGTCAGATGCTGGAGCTGGTCGGCCTGAGCGGCAGCGAGAAAAAGTACCCCGGCCAATTGTCCGGCGGCCAGCAGCAGCGGGTTGCACTGGCTCGTGCCTTGGCCCCGGCCCCTTCGCTGTTGCTGCTGGACGAACCGATGTCGGCCCTCGATGCCCGGGTGCGCGAGCATCTGTGCACCGAATTGCGCCAACTGCAACGCAACCTCGGCATCACCACCCTGATGGTCACCCACAATCAGGACGAGGCCATGCTGATGGCCGACCGTATCGCCGTGATGAACAACGGCAAGGTCGAGCAGTACGCCACGCCGCAGGAAATCTACAACCGTCCGGCCACGCCGTTCGTGGCGGAGTTCGTCGGCCAGGGCAACTGGTTGCCGTTCCAGCGCAGCAGCGACAGCCACGCCCAGGTCGGCGGGCTGAGCATGCGTCTGGCCGATGGCGGCGCCAAGACCGCGTCGGGCCGATTGTTCTGCCGTCCGGAAGCGATCAACGTCAACCCGCTGGTGCACGAGGAAAACCTGTTCCCGGCCAAGGTTCGTGAAATCACCTTCCTCGGCAACCGCTGCCGCATGAGCTTCGAACTCGATCAATTGCCGGGCCACGCGCTGTTGGCGGAACTGGCGCCGGAAGCCATGCCGCGCCTTGGCGCCCAGCAGATCATGGTCGCGTTGCCGCCGCGCAGCCTGCAGGTGTTTGCCTGATGAGCGCGAACATCGCGCTGCCGTTGCCGCACAAGCAGGTTCGGCAGACCACTCGCGCCGAGGTCGGTGACCGGTTGTTCGTGGTCGGCGGCAAAGTCCTTCTGCTGGTGTTGTTGGGTGTTGCCGTATTGATGCCGTTGCTGGCGATCTTCTGGCGCGGTTTCAGCGCCGAAGCCGGGCAGGGCGGTGGTTGGATTGCCGCCAAGGAACTAGTGACCAGCGAGAACTTCCATTGGTTGCTCGGTAACAGCCTGAAGGTTTCTCTCAGTGTCGCGGCCATTGTCGTACCGCTGGCTTACCTGTTTGCCTACGCCCTGCAACGCACCTTGATTCCGGCTAAAGGCATCTGGCGTGGCATTTCGTTGCTGCCATTGATGGCGCCATCAATGCTGCCCGGCATCGCGCTGGTTTACCTGTTCGGCAACCAGGGTATGTTGCGTGGCCTGCTCTCGGACAACATCTACGGCTTCTGGGGCATTGTGCTCGGCGAAGTCATCTACACCTTCCCGCACGCCTTGATGATTCTGCTGTCAGCCCTGTCCCTGGCCGATGCGCGACTGTTCGATGCCGCTTCCAGCATGGGCGCAAGTCATGCGAAAGCTTTCCGCAGCATCACCTGGCCGGCGACTCGTCAGGCCGTGTTCGCCGCGTTCTGCCTGGTGTTCACCCTGACCATCACCGATTTCGGTGTGCCAGTGGTGGTCGGTGGCGACTATCAGGTGCTGGCGCTGGAGGCCTACAAGGCGGTGGTCGGCCAGCAACAGTTCGGTCGTGGTGCCTTGATCGGCATGGTGTTGTTGCTGCCGGCGCTGCTCAGCTTTGGCGTCGATGCCTGGTTGCGTCGTCGTCACGGAGACTCCATGAGCGGTCGCGCCCAAGTGTTCAAGCCCGCGCCGTCGAAGCTGCGCGACGGTTGCTACCTGGCCATCGTCCTGCTGATCTGCGCCGCGTTGCTGCTGGTGTTCGGCATGGCGGTGTTCTCGTCCCTGGTGAAGTTCTGGCCGTACAACCTGTCGCTGTCGCTCAACCACTATCAGTTCAATGAAACCGCCGGCGGTGGCTGGCTGGCCTACGGCAACAGCCTGAAGATGGCCTTGGGCACGGCGCTGATCGGCAGCCTGCTGATCTTCACCGGTGCGTACCTGATGGAAAAAACCAAGGGGCAGCGCGGCCTGAACCTGACCTTGCGCATGCTCAGTTTCGTACCGATGGCGGTGCCGGGCCTGGTGTTGGGGTTGGGTTACGTCTTCTTCTTCAATCTCACCGGCAACCCGCTGCATGTGCTCTACGGGACGATGACCCTGCTGATCGTCTGCACCATTGCGCACTATTTGACCACCGCGCAAATGACTGCCACCACGGCGCTGCGTCAACTCGATGCCGAATTCGAAGCGGCTGCGCTGTCGCTCAAGGCGCCGCTATATCGCCACTACCTGCGAGTCACCGTGCCGATTTGCCTGCCGGCGCTGCTGGACATCGTGCGCTACCTGTTCGTCTCGGCCATGACCACTGTTTCGGCGGCGATCTTCCTCTACAGCCCCGACACCATCCTCGCGGCGGTGGCGGTGCTGAACATGGACGACGCCGGCAACGTCGGTGGCGCGGCAGCGATGTCGACCCTGATCCTGATTACCTCGGCGGGCGTGTCCCTGCTGCTGGCTTGGGCCTCGCGCGGTTTGCTGCGCCRCTCCCAGGCATGGCGGCAGACCGCGCCCGGTCATTGAATCTGCACAACCCCTCAACTCAAAAAACAGGAAAAGATCATGTTCAAGCCTATGGCCCTGGCCGCCGCTGTCCTCACCGCTTTCAGCCTGAACGCCTTTGCGGCGAAAACCGAGTTGACGGTGTACACCGCCCTCGAAGCCGAACAACTGAAGACCTACAAAGAGGCTTTCGAGAAGGCCAACCCGGACGTCGAAATCAAGTGGGTGCGTGACTCCACCGGCATCATCACCGCCAAACTGCTGGCCGAAAAAGCCCGTCCACAGGCGGATGCTGTGTGGGGTCTGGCCGCTTCCAGCCTGGCGATCCTCGATCAGCAAGGCATGCTGCAAAGCTATGCACCGAAGGATCTGGGCAAGATCGGCGCGAACTACCGCGACGCTGCCAACCCGCCAGCCTGGGTCGGCATGGACGTCTGGGCCGCAACCATCTGCTTCAACACCGTCGAAGCCGAGAAGCAGGGCCTGACCAAACCCGTGAGCTGGCAGGACCTGACCAAGCCTGAGTACAAAGGCAAGATTGTCATGCCGAACCCTGCATCGTCCGGTACCGGTTTCCTCGACGTCAGCGCCTGGCTGCAAACCTTCGGCGAGAAGCAGGGTTGGGCGTACATGGACGGCCTGCACCAGAACATCGGCCAATACGTTCACTCCGGTTCCAAGCCTTGCAAACTGGCGGCGGCTGGCGAATTCCCGATCGGTATTTCCTTCGAGTACCCGGCTGTTCAACTGAAGCGCCAGGGCGCACCGCTGGACATCATCCTGCCGAAGGAAGGCCTGGGCTGGGAGATCGAAGCGACTGCCGTGATCAAGGGCACTGCCCACGAGGAAGCGGCGAAGAAACTGGCTGACTTCTCCGCGAGCCCTGAGGCGATGGAGCTCTATAAAGAAAACTTTGCCGTACTCGCCCAGCCTGGCATCGCCAAGCCACAGAGCGAACTGCCAGCCGACTACGAACAGCGCCTGATCAAGAACGACTTCGCCTGGGCTTCGAAGAACCGCGACGAAATCCTCACCGAATGGCGCAAGCGCTATGACGGCAAGTCCGAGAAAGTGGCGGCCAAGTAAGATCTTTATCGACTGACAGGGCCCCTTCGTCGGAACGCCGCCCGGACCAAGCCCGCTCCCACAGGTCCTGTGGCGGTCACAAAATTTGTGCCCACCACAAATCACTGTGGGAGCGAGCTTGCTCGCGATTGCGGTCTTGAATTCAGGACAATTCGTCATGACACAACACAACGACATGCTGATCGTCGGCGCCGGCATCCTGGGTTTGTCCCACGCGTATGCCGCCGCCAAGCGCGGTCTCAAGGTCACGGTTTTCGAGCGCAGCGAAACGCCCCTTGGCGCTTCGGTGCGTAACTTCGGCCAGGCACTGGTCACCGGCCAACCGCCGGGGCCGATGCTGGAGCTGGCCCGGGCCAGTCGCGAAATCTGGGGCGACTGGGCGCAACTCGCCGGCCTGCAACTCAAGCGCAATGGCTCGTACCTGTTCGCCCGCACCGAAGCAGAAGAACAGTTGCTGGAAGCCTTCTGTGACGGCCGCGCCGTAGAGCACGGCTACCGTGTCGATCTGCTGCACGGTGCTGCATTGCGCGATTTGTACGGCGGCCAGTTCCGCCATCATCGCGCGGCGTTGCACGGCATGGACGACCAGCAACTGTATTCCCGCGAAGCGATTCCGGCGCTGATCGACTTCCTGCGCCGCGACCTGGGCGTCGAGTTTCACTTCTCTACCCTGGTGCGCGATATCGAGCCGGGTCGCCTGTACAGCACCGCCGGCAGCTTCAGTGCCGAGCAGATCATCGTCTGTTCCGGCCACGATTATCAGACCTTGCTGGCCGAACAGATCGCCGAACTCGACCCGCAAATCTGCCGCCTGCAAATGCTCCGCGCCCGACCGCAAATCAACCTGAACCTGCAACATGCATTACTCACCGGTTTGAGTTGCGTGCACTACGGCGCCTTCGCTGACTTGCCGGAAGCTGCAGCGGTGCAGGCCGAGATTCTGCGACACGCGCCGCACCTGCACGAAAACGGCATCCACTTGCTGATCAGCCCGACGCCCTATGGCGAGCTGATCATTGGCGACTCGCACCATTACGGCAGCGATCCATCGCCCTTCAATGCCGAGCGGGTCGACGACTGGATGATCGAATTGGCCGAGCAGACCCTGGGCTGCAAGGTGCAAGTGGTCGAACGCTGGCAGGGTGTCTATGGTTCACGGGGCCCGGGGCCCTTCTCGTTCCTGCGCCCGGCAAAAGGCCTGGGCGTGGCATTGATGCACACTGGTGTCGGCATGAGCGTCGGGCCGGCGATGGCCGAGCGAAACGTCGCCACGGTACTGGAGGAAATCTGATGGAACGCAATAAGCAAGTGATTGCCGAGGTGTTCGGTTTGTACGAGCGCTTTGGCGACAGCGACTACATCGGCGAGCCGGTGTCGCAGATCGAGCACATGTCCCAGGCGGCGCAACTGGCCATGGACGAAGGCTTCGACGATGAAGTGATTTTAGCGGCGTTCTTCCACGACATCGGGCATATCTGCACTGAAAGCGCGGAGAACATGGGTGGCTTCGGTGTGGTCAGCCATGAGCGCCTCGGCGCCGACTACTTGCGCCAGGCCGGTTTCAGCGAGCGCATGGCGCGGCTGGTCGAGTATCACGTTCAGGCCAAGCGTTATCTGACACTAAAGGAGCCTGGCTACTACGAGCGCCTGAGCGAAGCCAGTCGTCAAACCCTGGAATATCAGGGCGGGGTGATGACGGCTGTAGAGGCAGAGGCGTTCGAGCAGGACCCGCTGTGTGCCGTGAGTTTGYGCATGCGCCAGTGGGATGAATTGGCGAAAGAGATGCATGTGCCGGTGATTGATCTGGCAGTGTTGAAGGGCAAAGCGGTGCGGCTGTTGGCTGCATAAAGCCTTTGAACCGAGGCGCGGCCATCGCGAGCAAGCTCGCTCCCACATTGGATCTGTGTCTGGACACAGATTGATGTCCCAGCACAAAACCCTGTGGGAGCGAGCTTGCTCGCGATGGCGTCAGCCCAGGCAACACAAGTGTTCCTGCCTCTACAGCTGTTGTGCCAGAACCTCCACCTGCTCCTGCCGCTCCGCCTGATTCAATTTGGGATGAGGATTGAGCGACGACCACTGCGGATGCGCCCGCGCCTTGTTCAAAGCCTCGGGCAGCTTGCCTTCGCGCCAGCTCTTGTCCAGGGGTGTGGCCACCTGGATGCTGTCCATCGCCGCATGCCCACGGGCATTGAGTGCTTGCAGCAATTGCCGCTGGCGCAGCGCCAACAGCCGCAGCACATTGTCATCCACCGTCAGTTCGCGCTGGCCCTTGAGCTTGCCGAGCAAGCGACTGCCATAACTGCGTGCGGTTTGCAGGGCGCCGCCGGCAATCGCTCCGGCCAATGCCGCTGCGCCTAGCGTGATGCCACCGACCAGCAGATCAACCCCGGCCCCGGCGGCAGCACCCGCGGCGATACCGCCACCGACCCGCACGCCCAGTTGTTTCAGGGTTTCCGGATTGAACAAATCGTCGCCCCAACGACCGTCGAGCAGCGGCAAATCACCCGCAGCGGCATCCTGTGGGCGGAAGGCGTACAGCTTGAGCAGGGCCTCGACGCAACGCTGCTCGCGCTGGCGCACGGCTTTGCGCAGTTCGCTGATCGCCTGTTGTTCCTGCTCGGTGTCACTGACCACGCTGCGCCGGCAAGCTGCGCAATCGATCAGCAATTCGGCAATCAATCGCTCTGCGCTTTGTTGGCGAGCCAGACGTTGGGCTTGCTGATCGGCGATCAGGCGTTCCAGTTGTGGCCGCGCGGTTTCCAGCAGCAGGGCGAGACTTTCATAGAGTCGGCGTTCGCCATCCTCTGGCGGCGCGACGCTATCGAAACGCACCAGGGCATGCAGGCCCAGCCGCGCCAGCGCTTCACGCCATGCTGGCTCGCGGTGGTTGGCGCTGCTGACGAAGTTCAGCACCGGCAGCAAGGGTTTGCCGCAATTGGCCAGTACTTCCAGCTCGTCGCGATACTTGGCCAGCACCGGCTCCCGGGCATCGATCACATAGAGCCCGGCGTCCGACGCCAGCAACTGGCGCAGCACTTTGGCCTCCTGTTCGAAGCGTTGTCGGGCTTCGCTACCCTCAAGGAAACGCGTCAGGCGTGCCGGGCCGTCGAGGCGTTCGCCGGGACGCTCCAGGCGTTCGAGGTAATCGAGCAGGGCGATGGCGTCTTCCAGTCCGGGGGTGTCATAAAGGTCGAGCAACGGCTCGCCGTCCACCGACAATCGTGCGCCCTCGACATGCCGCGTGGTGCTGGGGCGATGGGACACTTCACCGAAGCCGACGTCGCGGGTCAGGGTGCGCAGCAACGAGGTTTTACCGACGTTGGTGTGGCCGACCACGGCGAGTTTCAGAGGCTGTTTCCAGGTGTCAGTCATGACCCGTCTCCAGCCAGTTCATCGGTGCACAATCGGCAAACGGCAGCTCAAGCTGTTGCAGCGCCACGTGCCAGTCGCCGAGGCGTTCGGCGTCCAGCGCTTCGCCGGGGGGCGCCTGCAACAACCACACGCGGGTGGCGCTGGCGCTGCGGGCCAGTTCGGCAATCAAGGCCAGGCTGCCGCGATCCGGCGAACGCCGTGGATCGCACGCAATGGCCAGGCGCGCCGGGGGAAAGCGGCTCAGTTGTTCGAGGAGTTTGTGCCGCGATTCGCGGCTGTCGAGGATGCCGGCGTTGCTCACGTTTTTCGGCAATTGCGGTGGCCACGGGCGCTGGTCGTCCAGCTCGATGGCGACCAGTAACGCGCCGTCGCTTTGCTGTTCAGTCACGCCGCTTTCCACGCGATGCAGCTGCGCGGGTGCCACATCGCTGACGCCGAGGCGCTCGCTGGTGGGCATCAAGCGTTCGCGCAGTTGTGCGTAACCGGGCAGGTTCAAATCCAGACGCAGCGCCGTTTGCCCGGTCTTCCAGCGCCACAGGCAAAACAGCGCCAGCAGCAGGCGCGGCACAACGCCGTAGACCAGCAAGACGCCGACCAGCCACGCGGCCCAGGCCTGGCGGGCACTTTCGATGTTCAGTGCGGCATCGCCACTGGCGCGGATCATTTCCTCGGTCGGTACGCTGAAGCCGAGCAGGGCCGGTAGCACGCCAAGCGCCTGAGTGACGGCGATAAAAGTGTCGGCACTGAGGATCGTGGTTTCCCAGACGAAGCCGTAGCGCCGGGTCGCCATCAACATCAGCAGGATCACCAAGGCGCTGATCATCGCCAGCAACCACAGGCTGTTGACCAGCACACCGATGGCCCAGCGATTGAGTTTCTGGCGTTGCAGCAACAGGAGCAGGGCCGGAGCCAGTTGCGCGGCTTTGGCGTCACGCGCGAGTTTTTCGCTGAGCCACAGCCACGGGCGTGCGAGGCTGGCGCCTTGTTCACCGGCGAACACCAGTCCCAGGGCCCAGCTCAGCAGCAGGATCAGATTGAGCCCGAGCAGGCTGCCCAAGGCCCAGAACACATTCACCGGGTGCAGGCCGTCGCCCAGTGCAGCAAAGGCCAGGCCGGCGCCGCTGACCACGGCCAGCACCGCCATGACAATCAGCGCCAGTCTCGCACCTTGCAGCCAGTGTTTGAGGGCCGTAGCCAGGCCATCGCGTTCAGCCAGCCATAGGGCCCGGCGTTGAATGCGCGACGGCAAATCGCCGCCGGCGCTGCGGGCCAGTCGGTTGGCTTCAAGGTCTTCCAGAGGACCTGCGTGTTCTTCGCGCAGTCGAATGGTTTCTGTCAGCCAGAGGGTATTGAGTTCAGTCACGCGGCATCCCGTCGCTTAATTGAGCTGTGAGCATAACCGCTGTGGCGCTTATCGGCGAAAGCCCGGCTCTGCTATCCTCGCCGGCATGACTAAATCACTCCCTCTCAGCCTGATCGCAGCCCTCGGTGAAAACCGCGTGATCGGCGTCGACAACAGCATGCCCTGGCACTTGCCGGGGGACTTCAAATATTTCAAGGCCACCACCCTCGGCAAACCGATCATCATGGGGCGCAAGACCTGGGATTCCCTGGGGCGCCCGTTGCCCGGCCGCTTGAACATCGTGGTCAGCCGTCAGGCAGATCTGCTGCTCGAAGGCGCGGAGGTTTATCCGTCGCTGGAAGCCGCCGTCATTCGTGCCGAAGCATGGGCGAAGGAACAGGGTGTCGATGAGCTGATGCTGATTGGCGGTGCGCAGTTGTATGCGCAAGGGCTGGCCCAAGCCGATCGGTTGTACCTGACCCGCGTGGCGCTGAGTCCGGAAGGGGATGCGTGGTTTCCGGAGTTTGATTTGAACCAGTGGAAACTGGTGTCGAATGTGCCGAACCCGGCGGAAGGCGACAAACCGGCGTACAACTTCGAAGTATGGGAAAAAGCCTAAAAGCATCGCGAGCAAGCTCGCTCCCACAGTGTTTTGAGGTGAAACACAAATTGTGTGAACACAACAGATCCCTGTGGGAGCGAGCTTGCTCGCGATAGCGGTCTATCAGACGCTACTCAAGCCTGCGCCAACGCCGAATGCTCATCCGCATCCAGCAGCGCCTTATCCGTCTGCTGCATCACCTGACTGGTAATCGCCCCGGCCGTCATCGAACCACTAACGTTCAACGCCGTACGCCCCATATCAATCAGCGGCTCGACCGAAATCAGCAACGCCACCAGCGAAACCGGCAAGCCCATCGCTGGCAGCACGATCAGCGCGGCAAACGTCGCACCGCCGCCAACCCCGGCCACACCGGCCGAACTCAGCGTGACAATCGCCACCAGCGTCGCGATCCACAGCGGGTCCAGCGGATTGATGCCCACGGTCGGCGCCACCATTACCGCCAACATCGCCGGGTACAGGCCGGCACAACCGTTCTGGCCAATGGTCGCGCCGAACGAAGCGGCGAAACTGGCGATGGACTGCGGAATGCCCAGACGACTGGTCTGGGCTTCGATGCTCAGCGGAATCGTCGCAGCGCTGGAACGGCTGGTGAAGGCAAACGTCAGCACCGGCCAGATCTTGCGGAAGAAGCGCAGCGGATTGATCCCGGCAACCGACACCAGCACGCCATGCACCACAAACATCAGGCCCAGGCCGATGTAAGACACCACGACAAAACTGCCGAGCTTGATGATGTCTTGCAGGTTGGAACCGGCGACCACTTTGGTCATCAGCGCCAGTACGCCATACGGGGTCAGCTTCATCACCAGGCGCACCAGGCGCATCACCCAGGCTTGCAAGGTGTCGATGGCGTTGATCACTTTCTGACCTTTTTCGGCATCATCCTTGAGCAATTGCAGGGCCGCGACACCCAGGAACGCCGCGAAAATCACCACGCTGATGATCGAGGTCGGTTTGGCCCGCGCCAGATCGGCAAACGGGTTCTGCGGGATGAACGACAGCAGCAACTGCGGCACGTTAAGGTCAGCGACCTTGCCGGCGTAATCGGTCTGGATGGTTTGCAGCCGCGCCATTTCCTGGGTGCCGGCCACAAGGCCTTCGGCGGTCAGGCCGAACAGGTTGGTCAGGCCGATGCCGATCAGCGCTGCAATGGCGGTGGTGAACAGCAGCGTGCCGATGGTCAGGAAGCTGATCTTGCCCAGCGACGAAGCGTTGTGCAGACGGGCCACGGCGCTGAGGATCGAGGCGAATACCAGCGGGATCACGATCATTTGCAGCAGTTGTACATAACCGTTGCCTACCAGATCGAACCAACCGATCGAGGCTTTCAGCACCGGGTTGCCGGCACCGTAAACGGCGTGCAAGGCCACACCGAACGCCACGCCCAGCACCAGCGCGAGCAGGACTTTTTTCGCCAGGCTCCAAGTGGTGTGGCGGGTTTGCGCGAGGCCCAGGAGCAGGGCGAGGAACACCAGCAGATTGAGGATCAGCGGCAGATTCATGAGAACTCCGAGTGAGACTTGTGCCAGCTACCATCCGGGGCAGCTGCGAACGGGCAAGCCTAACAGCTTGAAAACTAATGAATTAATATCAAAAACGTATGGTATTCGTCGCTTTTGGAATAAGCGGATGTCGCTGTCAGAAATGCAACTGGCGCGAAAGGGACGCGGGCGGTCGCTGACAGACGAGGACTGTCACACTTATTTGTTAGCGTCGATATCTTTCATTCAGGGAGAAACGCAGATGAAGTTCGCACCGAAACTACTGGCCGCAGCACTTTGCCTCGGCCTCGCCGGCCAGGTCCTCGCCACGGATCTGAAACACTGGCCGGCCGATCAGGCCAAGGCGCTGGACGCGATGATCGCCGCCAACGCCAACAAAGGTAACTACGCGGTGTTCGACATGGACAACACCAGTTACCGCTACGACCTCGAAGAGTCGTTGCTGCCGTTCATGGAGAACAAGGGCCTGATCACCCGCGACAAGCTCGATCCCTCCCTGAAACTGATGCCGTTCAAGGACACCGCCGACCACAAGGAAAGCCTGTTCAGCTACTACTACCGCCTCTGCGAAGTCGACGACATGGTCTGCTATCCATGGGTCGCCCAAGTGTTCTCCGGCTTCACGCTCAAGGAACTCAAGGGCTATGTCGACGAAATGATGGCGTCCGGCAAACCGGTGCCGGCCACTTATTACGAAGGTGATGTGGTCAAGAAACTCGACGTCAACCCGCCGAAAATCTTCACCGGCCAGCAAGAGCTGTACAACAAACTGATGGAGAACGGCATCGAGGTCTACGTGATGACCGCCGCCTCCGAAGAACTGGTGCGCATGGTCGCGGCCGATCCGAAGTACGGCTACAACGTCAAACCGCAGAATGTGATCGGCGTGTCGCTGCTGCTCAAGGATCCGAAGACTGGCGAGCTGACCACCGCGCGCAAGCAGGTCACCGCCGGCAAATATGACGAGAAGGCCAACCTCGGCCTGGAACTGACCCCGTACCTGTGGACCCCGGCGACCTGGATGGCCGGCAAGCAGGCGGCGATCCTGACCTACATCGACGAGTGGAAAAAACCGGTGCTGGTGGGCGGCGACACCCCGAGCAGCGATGGTTACATGCTGTTCCACAGTGTTGACGTGGCCAAGGGCGGTATCCACCTGTGGGTCAATCGCAAGGACAAGTACATGACCCAGATCAACGGCATGATGGCCAAGAATGCCGCAGCCCAGTCCAAGGAAGGCTTGACCGTGACTGCCGACAAGAACTGGGTGATCGTCAAGCCGGAAGACATCCAGTAAGACCGCGGCGCCGCCATCGTCGGAACGCCGCCCGGACCAAGCTCGCTCCCACAAAGATCTCGGGTGAAACACAGACTGTGTGAGCACCGAAGATCCCCTGTGGGAGCGAGCTTGCTCGCGATGAGGCCCGTCAGTGCAATGAAAGACCCCGCTTGAAAGACATCTCCTGACAGTCACACCCTACGCATTCTTGCGCAAGGGACTACGACTACGCCAGAATCCGCCGGCTTGTGCGTCTGGGTACCGGCTTCTATCGTTTCCGCGTCGCTGAACATCAGTGATCGGGTTTGGTAGCCCGTGTTCACCTCGGCGCATTGCGCCACCCTTTGCAGGGTTCGTTTCTGTCTCTGCTCATATGGTGGCCATGCGCAGGGCATCTTCGGACGCGCCGGGTTCCTGGTGACCGGTCTACCAACCTGCGTATGGCCGCCACCCACGCCTGCGAACCCCTCGCCTCGGCCAATGTGATGGCCAGCGATTTCGCCGGACTGCTGGAAGGCTCGCAACGCAGCACAATGCTGGGGATTGCGCAGGTGATCATGCTGGGCGAGTTGGCGGTGAATCAGGTGTTGGATAACCTCGACCCTCAGGAATAGCGCGGACAAAAAAATACCCCGCACTTGGCGGGGCATTTTCATGTTCGATGCTTAAGCCTTACAGCCCGTCAAGCATCGCCTTGTTACGTACAGCACCCTTGTCGGCACTGGTCGCCAGCAGGGCGTAGGCTTTCAGCGCGGTGGTCACTTTACGTGGACGCACTTCCACCGGTTTCCAGCCTTTCTTGTCCTGCTCGACCCGGCGTGCAGCCAGTTCTTCGTCGCTGACCAACAGGTTGATCGAGCGGTTCGGAATGTCAATCAGCACCTTGTCGCCGTCCTGCACCAGGCCAATCGCGCCGCCGGCAGCCGCTTCAGGCGAAGCGTGGCCGATGGACAGGCCCGAGGTGCCGCCGGAGAAACGGCCGTCGGTGAGCAGGGCGCAGGCTTTGCCCAGGCCTTTGGATTTCAGGTACGAAGTCGGGTAGAGCATTTCCTGCATGCCCGGGCCGCCTTTCGGGCCTTCGTAGCGAATGATGACGATGTCGCCTTCCTTCACTTCGTCGGCGAGGATGCCGCGCACGGCGCTGTCCTGGCTTTCGAAGATCTTCGCGTTGCCTTCGAACACGTGGATCGACTCGTCGACGCCGGCGGTTTTCACCACGCAGCCGTCCAGGGCGATGTTGCCGTAGAGAACGGCCAGGCCGCCTTCTTGCGAGTACGCGTGCTCGACACTGCGGATGCAACCGTTTTCACGGTCGTCGTCCAGGGTTTCCCAGCGGGTCGACTGGCTGAACGCGGTTTGCGTCGGGATGCCTGCCGGACCGGCCTTGAAGAAGTGGTGCACCGCTTCGTCGGTGGTCTGGGTGATGTCCCACTTGGCGATGGCTTCTTCCATGCTGCGGCTGTGCACGGTTGGCAACTGGGTGTGCAGCAAACCGCCACGGGCCAGCGAGCCGAGGATGCTGAAGATCCCGCCGGCGCGGTGCACGTCTTCCATGTGGTACTTCTGAATGTTCGGCGCGACCTTGCACAGTTGCGGCACGTGACGGGACAGACGGTCGATGTCGCGCAGGTCGAAATCGATCTCGGCTTCCTGGGCAGCGGCCAGCAAGTGCAGGATGGTGTTGGTGGAACCGCCCATGGCGATGTCCAGGGTCATGGCGTTTTCGAACGCCTGGAAGTTGGCGATGTTGCGCGGCAACACCGACTCATCGTTCTCGCCGTAATAACGCTTGCACAGCTCGACGATGGTGCGCCCGGCCTGCAGGAACAGCTGCTCACGGTCGCTGTGAGTGGCCAGGGTCGAACCGTTGCCCGGCAATGCCAGGCCCAGGGCTTCGACCAGGCAGTTCATCGAGTTGGCGGTGAACATGCCGGAGCACGAACCGCAGGTCGGGCAGGCGCTGCGCTCGTACTCAGCGACTTTCTCGTCAGAAGCGCTGGAGTCGGCGGCGATCACCATGGCGTCGACCAGGTCGAGGCCGTGGGAGGCGAGTTTGGTCTTGCCGGCCTCCATCGGGCCGCCAGAGACGAAGATCACCGGGATGTTCAGGCGCAGGGCGGCCATCAACATGCCAGGGGTGATCTTGTCGCAGTTGGAAATGCACACGATCGCGTCGGCGCAGTGGGCGTTGACCATGTACTCGACGGAGTCGGCAATGATTTCGCGGCTCGGCAGCGAATAGRGCATGCCGTCGTGGCCCATGGCGATGCCGTCGTCGACGGCGATGGTGTTGAATTCCTTGGCCACGCCGCCAGCGCGTTCGATCTCGCGGGCGACCAGTTGCCCCAGGTCTTTGAGGTGCACGTGGCCCGGTACGAACTGGGTGAAGGAGTTGGCAATGGCGATGATCGGCTTCTTGAAGTCGTCATCTTTCATCCCCGTGGCGCGCCACAGTGCGCGGGCGCCGGCCATGTTGCGGCCGTGGGTGGATGTTTTCGAGCGGTAATCAGGCATGAAGCACTCCGGGCGGCTAATCAGGTATCAAAAGGGAAGTGAGCTTCTATTGACGTCTGGAACACTCAGAAATGGCCGCGTGTCCGGAAGTTGCCGATAACTTTGCGGGATCGCCGCGCGCTTCAGCTTGAGCTCATAAACCCGCCGGGGATGACTGGCGATGAATGTTCGCGATTCTACACGGCTGGCGGCTGGAGGGAATGGTTGCAAGCATTCACGAGACGTGCGGAAAGAGGCAATCCTGCAGGAGCGAGCATGCTCGCGATGAACCCAAGAACGCCGCGGGGTGTCAGGTTGCCAGCGTTATCGTTGACGATCATCGCGAGCATGCTCGCTCCTACAGAGGGGGAAAGGGGCGTCAGAGCCAGATAGCGTCCCAGAGTGGGTAATCGCCGATATGGTCGACGAGGCCTGCGCGTAGGGGGTTGGCGATGATGTATCGAGCAGCGGCTTTCAGGTCTTCCTCCCGACGCAGAGCCCTGTCGAAATAACCTCTCTGCCATAGCCTCTCGGGCTGGCCTCGCTTGAGATTGATAGCGCGGGCACTTCGAGCTTTGGTGGCTTGCATCAGTTTCGGCAAATCACCGTTGTGTAACTCGAGCAGCCAGTGAAAGTGATCCGGCATGACTACCCAAGCGATAGATGTGGCATTTCCTGTTTCATGAGCCTTTCTGAATTCATGCACGAGAAGGCGCCCCATGCGCCAGTCTTTGAAGAACGGGGTTCGCTCGTGGGTAACAGCGGTGAGCAGATAGATGCGGCCATGTTCTGAGTGCCGGCCGGTGCGTAAACGGTGGCCGTGTGGCGTGCTGGACATTCCGTTGTCCTCTTCTGTGATTGGAAGAGAAAACGTTAGACGCCACAGGCGAGGCTGTCGTAATGACAGAGAATCAAAATGTGTCGCTGTCTGTAGGAGCGAGCATGCTCGCGATGGTCGTCAACGATAACGCTGGCGACCTGACACCCCGAGGTGCTTTGTCGTCCATCGCGAGCAAGCTCGCTCCTACAGTGGTTTGCGGTTTTAGCTATTCGGCAACAACCGGCAAGTAATGCTCTTGATATAGCGCGTCTCGGCAATGGCCGGATGCACCGGATGATCCGGACCCTGACCGCCACGCTCCAGCATCTGGATATTGCGGTCCAGGTGGCGGGCGCTGGTCAGCAGGATGTTCTGCAGGTCGTCTTCCGGCAGGTGCATCGAGCACGATGCGCTGACCAGGATGCCGTCCTTGGTGAGCAGGCGCATGGCTTGCTCGTTCAGGCGGCGGTAGGCGCCTTCGCCGTTTTTCATGTCTTTCTTGCGTTTGATGAACGCCGGCGGGTCGGCCACGATCACGTCGAAGCGTTCTTCGCTGGCTTTCAGCTCTTTGAGGGCTTCGAACACGTCGCCTTCGATGCAGGTCATTTTCTCGGCAAAGCCGTTCAGTGCGGCGTTGCGCTCGACACCGTCAAGGGCGAAGGCCGAGGCGTCGACGCAGAACACTTCACTGGCGCCGAATGCAGCGGCTTGTACGCCCCAGCCACCGATGTAGCTGTACAGATCCAGTACGCGCTTGCCTTTGGCGTAAGGGGCCAGGCGGGCGCGATTCATGCGGTGGTCGTAGAACCAGCCGGTTTTCTGGCCTTGAATGACTGGCGCTTCGAATTTCACGCCGTTCTCTTCGAGGGCAACCCACTCCGGCACCAGGCCGAACACGGTTTCGACGTAGCGGGTGAGGCCTTCGGCGTCACGGGCAGCGGAGTCGTTCTTGAACAGGATGCCGCTTGGCTTGAGCACCTGGGTCAGCGCCGCGATCACGTCGTCTTTATGGGCTTCCATGGTGGCCGAAGCGATCTGTACCACGAGGATGTCGCCGAAACGGTCAACCACCAGGCCCGGCAGCAGGTCGGAGTCGCCGTAGACCAGGCGATAGAACGGCTTGTCGAACAGGCGCTCGCGTAGCGACAGGGCCACGTTCAGGCGATGCACTAGCAGCGACTTGTCTAGCGGCAACTTGATGTCGCGCGACAGCACACGGGCGCAGATCAGGTTGTTCGGGCTCATGGCAACGATGCCCAGCGGCTTGCCGCCGGCGGCTTCGAGGATCGCCTGGTCGCCGGCCTTGAAGCCGTGCAAAGGCGTAGCGGCTACATCGATTTCGTTGCTGTAGACCCACAAGTGACCGTTGCGCAGACGACGGTCGGCGTTGGCTTTGAGGCGCAGGCTAGGCAGGGACATGTCGTCGCTCCGGAAAAAAGAGCGGGAGTATAGCGTGTTGAGCCCCCGGATTGGCCTGCAAGTGGACATGTGGCGAGGGTTGTCTTGCGATTTGGTATGTCGGATCCAACTTCATAAAGGTTAGAATCGGTGTCTGACCCAGAGTGTGCACAAATGTCCCAAGAGCTGACATCCGAACAGATCCAACAAGCCCTGCAGGGCATCAGCGTACCGGCCCAGCCGCAAATCATGGTGGATTTGCAGATGGAGCAGTACATGCCCGACCCGGATCTGGAAGTCATCGCCAGGCTGATTTCCCAGGACCCGGGTCTTTCCGGCTCCCTGCTGAAGATCGTCAATTCGCCGTATTACGGCCTGAGTAACAAGATTGCCTCGATCCAGCGCGCGGTAAATCTGCTGGGCAGCCGCTCGGTCATCAACCTGATCAACGCGCAGTCGATCAAGGGCGAGATGAATGACGACACCATTGTCACCCTGAACCGTTTCTGGGACACCGCCCAGGACGTGGCCATGACCTGCCTGACCCTGGCCAAGCGCATCGGCGTTGAGAATGGCGACGAAGCGTATGCCCTGGGCCTGTTCCACGACTGCGGCGTGCCCTTGATGCTCCAGCGTTTCCCCGACTACATGGGTGTTCTGGAGCAGGCCTATGCCAGCGCCAGTGCCGAATGCCGGGTGGTGGATACGGAGAACCAGGTGTTCAATACCAATCACTCGGTGGTCGGGTATTACACGGCCAGGTCGTGGCGCTTGCCGGAGCACGTGAGCGCGGCGATCGCCAATCACCACAATGCCCTGGCGATCTTCAGCGATGAGTCGTCGCGCAACAGTTCGCTGAAGAACCTGCTGGCGATACTGAAAATGGCCGAGCATATTTGTGCTTCTTATCGGGTACTGGGTAACCAGACCGAAGATCACGAGTGGAACAGCATCGCGGCGCTGGTGCTCGATTATGTCGGCCTCTCGGACTACGACTTCGAGACACTCAAGCAGACGATCCGCGACCTCGGCACTCATCGCTGAGTGTCGGAACTTTCTTCTTTCAAGAGCACACCATGCCGGAACTGCCAGAAGTCGAAACCACCCGTCGCGGCATCGCGCCGTACCTGGAAGGCCAGCGCGTCAGCCGGGTGATCGTGCGTGATCGGCGCCTGCGCTGGCCGATTCCCGAGGACCTCGATGTGCGCCTGTCCGGCCAGCGCATCGTATTGGTGGAGCGGCGCGCCAAGTACCTGCTGATCAATGCCGAAGTCGGTACCTTGATCAGTCATTTGGGCATGTCAGGCAATTTGCGTCTGGTGGAGGTCGGGCTGCCGGCGGCCAAGCATGAGCATGTGGACATCGAGCTGGAGTCGGGCCTGGCCCTGCGTTACACCGACCCGCGGCGCTTCGGCGCGATGCTCTGGAGCCTCGACCCGCTCAATCACGAATTGCTGATTCGCCTGGGGCCGGAACCGCTGACCGACCTGTTCGATGGTGAGCGCCTGTTCCAGCAGTCCCGTGGCCGCTCGATAGCGGTCAAGCCGTTCATCATGGACAACGCGGTGGTGGTGGGCGTCGGCAATATCTATGCGACCGAAGCGTTGTTCGCCGCCGGGATCGACCCGCGCCGCGAAGCCAGGAGCATTTCCCGGGCGCGTTACTTGAAGCTGGCCATCGAGATCAAGCGCATCCTGGCGGCCGCCATCGAGTGTGGCGGTACCACGCTGCGGGACTTTATCGGTGGTGATGGTCAGCCCGGTTATTTCCAGCAGGAACTGTTCGTGTACGGCCGTGGCGGCGAACACTGCAAGGTCTGTGGCACGGGGCTGCGGGAAGTGAAGCTCGGGCAGCGTGCCAGCGTTTTTTGCCCGCGTTGTCAGAGCTGATACGCGCGACAATCCGTTAGAGATTCGGCGTGGCTGATGGCCTCATCGCGAGCAAGCTCGCTCCCACAGGGGTTTGTGAACGACACAGATCCAGTGTGGGAGCGAGCTTGCTCGCGATGAGGCCCGAAAGAGCACTACATCATTCAAGCCTTACCGGTAATTTTCCGGTACTTCTCCATCAACTGTTCTTCAGTCTCCGGATGAGCTTCGTCCAGTGGAATGCAATCCACCGGGCAGACTTGCTGGCACTGCGGTTCGTCGTAGTGGCCGACGCACTGGGTGCACAGGTTCGGGTCGATCACGTAGATCTCTTCGCCTTGGGAAATGGCGGCGTTCGGGCACTCGGGTTCGCAGACGTCGCAGTTGATGCAATCGTCGGTGATGATCAGGGACATGCTAACTCCAGCCGGGGCGGCAAGCCCGGGCGCAATAAACCAATGCGCACAATTGTGCCGCATTGGCGCCTGCGTTGCACGCAGGTGCGACGTACTGTAGGAGCCAGCCTGCTGGCGATGAACCCGAGAACGCCGGGGGGTGTCAGGTTTCCCGCGTTATCGTTGACGTCCATCGCGAGCAGGCTCGCTCCTACAGTTTGCGGGGGGGTTATTTCTTGAAGCGTTCGGTCAGGGCATCCGCCACCACAGGGTGCACGAACTTGGTGATATCGCCGCCCAGGGCTGCGATTTCACGGACCAGCGTCGAGGAAATGAACGAGTAGCGTTCGGACGGGGTCAGGAACAGGCTTTCCACATCCGGCGCCAGTTGGCGGTTCATGTTGGCCAGCTGGAATTCGTATTCGAAGTCTGACACCGCGCGCAAACCACGCAGGAACACGTTGGCGTTCTGCTCTTTGGCGAAGTGCGCCAGCAGCGTCGAGAAACCGACGACTTCAACGTTCGGCAGATGTTTAGTGACCTCGCGCGCCAGTTCTACCCGTTGTTCCATAGGAAACAACGGGTTTTTCTTGGGGCTCGCGGCAACGGCAATGATCACGTGATCGAACAGGCGCGAGGCGCGTTCGACCAGATCGCCATGGCCCTTGGTAATAGGGTCGAAGGTACCTGGGTACAACACTCGGTTCATCGCGTCGTCCTGGCGGGAATCCGTTGGGGAGTCGGATGGTATCGCAGCCTTCCCGGTCGGCCAAGTCGCCTGTTGGGTAAGAAAGCACTATAGACGATGGGAATTATCGTTATTTTCATGGTTTTTTTAAACGTTCGGCCAGGGATGTCGCCAGTTGTGCCGTCAGTCCGTAGACCGACAGCTGCGGGTTGGCGCCAATGCTAGTGGGGAACAGCGAGCCGTCGTGAATCGACAGATTGCCCAGTTGATGATGCCGGCCGAGGCTGTCGGTCACCGCGATTGTCGGGTCTTCACCCATGGCACAACCGCCCATCACATGGGCACTGCCCAGGCGTGTGCGATACAGCTCCAGGCTCAGGCCGTCGATCAGCGTGCGCGCTTCGGCGAGGGTCTTCACGTAGCGGGCGTCGGCGTGCATCGGCATCACGGCCTTGGCGCCACCGGCAAACTGGATCTCGGCCATGGTATGGAACGCCCGGCGCAATCCATCCCAGGCGTAAGGCGAGAGCTGATAATCCAGCACCGGTGTGTCATCGCTGCGCAATTCGACGCTGCCACCGGGGCTGTCCGGGTGAAAGCCGTCCCGCAGTAAAGCCAGCATGGCGTGGGTATGCGGCAGATTGGCCATGTGTTGCGAATTCTCCTGGCCGAACCCGCCGAGCAGTGTTGTGGCCAGCGCCGGGTGCAGGGGCGGGACTTCCAGTTTGTAGGACATCTTGCCGGTGGTGCCGTCCTGCCATTGGAAATGGTCGGAATAAATCGACTGCGGCGCGCCGTAGAACGGGTTGACCACTTCGTCGAACAACGCGGCGGACATGTTCACCGGGTGCAGGAAGGTGCGTTTTCCCAGGCGCTTGTGCGGGTCGGGTGCCCCGGAGCGCATCAGCAAGGCCGGGCTGTTGATGCCGCCACCGGACAGCACGAAATGCCGCGCCTTGACCGTGATGGTGCGCCCGGTCGGTGCGACGCAGCGTTCATCCATCGCCGAACATTGCAGGCCGGTGACCTTGTCACCGCTGATGTTAAGTTTTTCGGCGCGGGCCAGGTAAAGCAGCTCGCCACCTTTTTCCAGGGTCGCCGGAATGGTCGTAACCATCATCGATTGCTTGGCGTTGGTCGGGCAGCCCATGCCGCAGTAGCCGAGGTTCCAGCAGCCGCGAACGTTGCGCGGGATGACATGCCACGAGTAATTCAGTGCTTCGCAGCCCTTGCGGATCACATCATTGTTGGCGTTGGGCGGCACCATCCACGGCGCGACGCCCAGGCGTTGCTCCATTTTTTCGAACCACGGCGCCATTTCCGCCGGGCTATGGCCCTTGACGTTGTGCTCTTTGGCCCAGTGTTCCAGGGTCGGTTCCGGAGTGCGGAAACTGGAAGTCCAGTTGATCAGCGTGGTGCCGCCCACCGCCCGGCCCTGGAGGATGGTGATCGCGCCGTCCTTGCTCATGCGGCCGATGCCTTCCTGATAAAGGCTGCTGTAGGCTTGGTCTTCGAGCAGCTTGAAGTCGCTGCTGGTCTTGAGCGGGCCTTCCTCGATCAGCAGCACTTTGTAGCCGGCTGCGCTGAGGATTTCAGCCGTGGTGCCGCCGCCGGCTCCGCTGCCGATGATCGCCACGTCCGCTTCGAGTGCCAGGTCCTGGGTCAGTTGCGAGCCATTGTAGGTTTTCCAGCCTCGGGCCATGCCTTCGCGGAACGGATCGGGTACGGGCATCTTCGGGTTCTCTTTTTATTGTTGGAGTAGGCGGTGAAGCGGCTGGCCCCATCGCGAGCAAGCTCGCTCCCACATTGGTTCTGCGTCG
>NZ_JBGCUL010000630.1:0-2658 GCF_054177685.1 Pseudomonas sp. P5_A2_2 | reverse complement strand
GTGTAGGCCAGGGACACGCGCTCGGGGTCGCGGGAGTTCCAGCCGTCTTCAGCCAGGCGAACTTTTTCAATGGCCGATTCACGGGTGAAAGGGGGTAATGGCGGACGAACTTCGGCATCAGACATTTCAAGTCTCCGTATCAAGTTAAAGTTCAAGCAATTGTCGAGCTTGATCAGGTTGCTACAGGTCCAATAACTTTCGCGCCATGCATTGCGCATTATCGGCGGCACTGTGATCACCCATTACAAGCGCCACGGTAATGGCACCATCGATCAGGATCAGCAGTTGTCTGGCCAGCATCTGCGGATCCTCGGCGCCATGTTCGGTACACAGCTCGCACACGTAGTCGAGCAGCTTCTGTTTATGCTCTTTGGCGACCAGGCGCACCGGGTCTTGCGGGTCGCCGGTTTCGCCACTGGTGTTGATGAAGGCGCAGCCACGAAAGCCCTCGGACGCGAACCACGATTTGAGCACGGTAAACAGGTTAAGCAGTCGTTCGGCCGGGGTTTGTGCCTGGCAGACTGCGCCTCTGTACCAGTGCATCCAGCGCTGGTCGCGACGTTGCAGGGCGGCTACCACCAGATCGTCCTTGTTGGCGAAGTAGCGGTAAATGCTCTTTCTGGAGACGCCGGCGGTTTTCACCAGAAGATCCATGCCCGTGGCGGCTATGCCACTTTTGTAGATCAACTTTTCGGTGACATCCAGAATGATGTCGCGTGTTTCATTGCTAGTGAATTCGTTCATGTAGCTAACAGTAGAACGATCGTTCTCCATGGTCAATCGGTTTTTGTGTCGTTTGACAAATGGCTATCACGAGCAAGCTCGCTCCCACAGGGAAGCGCATATCAACATGTGGGAGCGAGCTTGCTCGCGATGGCGTCATTACTGACGGTAACAAGACCCGAACCTTTGCATGGTGTAAGCTCTCGGGTTCTTCGGATTCGACCCATTGCGAGCCCTATGCCGTTGCTTTTCAAACGTTCCCTGCTGCCCAAACTGCGCAGTTTTCCGCTGACGGCCGATGCCGTCGGCATCCTCTCTGGCGCTGCCGAATTCCGTCGTTGCCTGCTGGAGAAGATCGCCAGCGCGACCCGGCGCATCTATATCGTTGCGCTGTACCTGCAACAGGATGAAGCCGGCCAGGAAATTCTCGATGCCTTGCACGCGGCCAAGCTGGCGCGTCCGGAACTGGACGTGGTGGTGGTCGTCGACTGGCTGCGCGCCCAGCGCGGCCTGATTGGTGCCGGCAAGCAACCGGGCAACTCCGCCTGGTATCAGGAAATGACCCGCACCCATGCCAGCGAAGTGCCGATCTACGGAGTCCCGGTGCAAACCCGCGAACTGTTCGGTGTGTTGCACCTCAAAGGCTTCGTGATCGATGACTGCGTGATCTACAGTGGCGCGAGCCTGAACAACGTCTATCTGCACAAGTTCGACAAGTACCGCTACGACCGCTATCACCTGCTGCACAATCGTGATCTGGCCGATTCGATGCAGCACCTGGTGCAGCACGGCCTGGTGGCTTCCAAGGCGGTGCACCGCCTCGACCTGCCGAACCTGCCGACCACCCGCAGCCTGCGCCATGACATCGGCGACCTGCGCAGCCGCCTCAAGCACGCGGCGTACGACACTTCGCGGGGCACTACCGACAGGAGCGGTTTGTCTGTCAGCCCCTTGCTCGGCGTCGGCAAGAACAATCCGCTGAACCGGGTGATCTGCGAACTGATCGCCAGCGCCCAGCAGCAACTGACCATTTGCACACCGTACTTCAACCTGCCGCTGGCGGTCATCCGCGAGATCAACCGTGCGTTGGCCCGTGGGGTGAAGATCGACATTGTGGTCGGCGACAAGACGGCCAACGATTTCTACATTCCGCCGAGCGAACCGTTCCGGGTTATTTCGGCGCTGCCGTACCTGTACGAAATCAGCTTGCGCCGGTTTGCCAAGCGCCATCAGCGCGACATCGACAGCGGCCAGTTGAACCTGCACCTGTGGCGTGATGGCGACAACACCTATCACCTCAAGGGCATGTGGATCGACCGGCGCTATACCTTGCTGACCGGCAACAACCTCAACCCACGGGCGTTTCGACTCGATCTGGAAAACGCCTTGTTGATCGATGATCCCCATGGCGAACTGCTGGAGCCGCGTCGCGATGAGCTGACAAAGATCTTCCAGCACACCTCGCGTATCGAGCATTTCCAGAACCTGGAAACCCTCGCCGAGTACCCGGCGGGCGTGGCCAGGTTCCTCAAGCGCGTGAGTCGTGTGCGGATCGAGCGGTTGCTTTACCGCATTCTGTAAATCCGGTGGACTTCAGAAAAGCAATCGTCGGATCGCCGCCCGGAGCAAGCTCGCACACAGTGGATCGGGGTCGAACACAACATTGTGGCCGACCACAAACCCTGTGGGAACGAGCTTGCTCGCGAAAGCGGCCTGTCAGTCGATCAAATACACCACAGACGAACGAACCCAACAAACAGGCCGGCCGGTAGGCCGCCTCGAGCGCTGTTGCGGTGTACGCCCCCTCGTGAGGCCGAGCGCAGGTTCTGCGCAGTGGGCAACCCGGCATGGATGCCGGGTTAGCCGCCGCCGGCCATGGATGGCCGATGGCGGCGGGCCCACGGAGCAGGACCGGAGCGAGGGCATGCCGAGCCA
>NZ_JBGCUL010000629.1:0-2658 GCF_054177685.1 Pseudomonas sp. P5_A2_2 | reverse complement strand
GGTCTCGACCGCTTTGGGGCTCTACTGGTGGAACAAGGGGGCGTGCCTGGTCAATGGCGGGACCCTGGCGGTGATGAACAACCTGCATGTGCCGGTGGGGTTGCTGATCAATCTGTTGATCTGGAACCAGCATGAAGAACTGGGGCGGTTGTTGCTCGGCGGTTCAGTGATTTTGCTGGCGGTGTGGATCAGTCGGTTGGGTATACGCAAGCCTTTGACCGTTCACTAAACCCTGGGGAACCCGATATCCCTGTAGGAGCGAGCCTGCTCGCGATTGCGGTGGATCAGGCAACATCATCGTCGACTGACACTCCGCTATCGCGAGCAGGCTCGCTCCTACAAGGGATTGTGTGATCTCCGAAAATCACTTCGGCGCCAATTGCCCCACCAGAAACTCGATAAACGCCCGGGTCTTCTGCGGCACCCGCCGCGCCGACGAATACACCGCATTGATAGTGATCGCCGGAGCCTGCCATTCGCACAGCACTGGCACCAGCCGCCCGGCCGCCAGCGCATCTTCGACGATGAAGTCGGGCAGCAGGGCGATGCCCATGCCGGCTTCGGCGGCCTGGGCGAGCAGGTCGCCGTTGTTGGCGTGCAGTGGGCCGGTGACGTTCACCCGTTGGGTTTCCCTGCCATTGCACAGTTGCAGGCTGACACCGCTCTGCAGATACCCGTAGTTCAAACATTGATGGGCGCGCAGATCCTGCGGAGTCTGCGGAACGCCCGCGCGCTCGAGATAAGCAGGGGACGCCACCATGATGCGCGGTGCGGGCGCCAGTTGCCGGGCGATCATCGTCGAGTCGGGCATGCTGGCGATGCGGATGGTCACGTCAAACCCACCCCGCACGGGGTCGACCTGCTGGTCGCTGAGCACCAGTTGCAGCTCGATGTTCGGGTGCTGTTCATGAAACAGCGGAATCAACGGCCCCAACCGCCGAAGACCGAACGACATCGGCGCATTGACCCGCAACACACCGCGTAACTCGCCGATGCCGTCACGGGCGCGTTGCTCGGCCTCGTCCAGTGCCGCCAACACCTCTCGTGCTGCATCGAAATACTCGGCCCCGGCCTCGGTCAGGTGCAGGCTGCGGGTGGTGCGTTGCAGCAATTGCACACCGATGGCTTCTTCCAGCGCCTGAATCTGTTTGCTGACTTTCGAGCGCGGCACGTCCATGGCCCGGGCGGCTGCGGCGAAGCCGTTCTCGCCGACCGTGACGACGAAGGCGCGCATGCATTCGATGCGATCCATATTGTCCCTATTTTAGAATCAATGATTCTCGATTTTAGGTAATTGTCCCTTTTATCGCCAGCCCCTAAAGTGACATCCAAGCCGACAACAACGCCGCTGAAGGCAAGGTCGACTAACCCCTTATCCATTCGAAGTATCGACATCAAAAGGAACGCGCCATGTCTATTCGTGAACTGCTCAACCCTACCAACTCCGCCCTGATCCTGATCGACCACCAGCCGCAAATGGCTTTCGGCGTGCAGTCCATCGACCGCCAGACCCTGAAGAACAACACCGTGGGCCTGGCCAAGGCGGCGAAGATCTTCAACGTACCGACTATCTACACCTCGGTCGAAACCGAAAGCTTCAGCGGTTACATCTGGCCCGAATTGCTGGCAGTGCACCCGGAGCAAAAGCCGATCGAGCGCACCTCGATGAACTCCTGGGAAGACAAGGCACTGGTAGACGCGGTGAAAGCCACCGGTCGCAAGAAGCTGATCATTGCCGCGCTGTGGACCGAGGTCTGCCTGACCTTCCCTGCGTTGGAAGCCCTGGCTGAAGGCTACGAGGTGTACATCGTCACCGACGCCTCCGGCGGCACCAGCAAGGAAGCCCACGACATGTCGGTGCAACGGATGATTCAGGCCGGCGCGGTACCGGTGACCTGGCAGCAAGTGTTGCTCGAATACCAGCGTGACTGGGCGCACAAGGATACTTACGAAGCGGTGATGGAACTGGTGCTGGAACACAGTGGCGCCTACGGCATGGGCGTGGACTACGCCTACACCATGGTGCACAAGGCGCCGCAGCGGCAGGTGAAGTAATCCGCAAATTCTGAAAACGATGTACCCCCTGTGGGAGCGAGCTTGCTCGCGATAGCGGACAGTCAGACGACACATATGTTGACTGACACGCCCTCATCGCGAGCAGGCTCGCTCCCACATTTGTTTTTTGTGGGGTTACACCCTGCGTTTTTCAGCTTCGGGAAAATGGCTCGCTCCCAGCACCGCCGGCAATATCCCCGCACGCAAATCCGATCCGCTGGGCTGCTGATACAGGTTCAACCCAAACTCCGGCAGCACCGCCAGCAGGTAGTCGAAAATATCCCCCTGGATCCGCTCGTAGTCGGCCCACGCCGTGGTGCGGGTGAAGCAGTAGATTTCCAGTGGAATGCCCTGGGCCGTGGTCTGCATCTGGCGCACCATGCAGGTCATGTTCGGCTGGATCTCCGGGTGACTCTTCAGGTAGGCCAGCGCATAGGCGCGCAAAGTGCCGATATTGGTCATCCGCCGACGGTTGGCGGACATGGCCGCGACGTTACCCTGGGCTTCGTTCCAGGCCTTGAGTTCGGCCTGTTTGCGGGTCATGTAGTCGGTGAGCAAGTGCACCTGGGACAGCTTCAGCTCTTCGTCGTCACGCAGAAAGCG
>NZ_JBGCUL010000628.1:0-2665 GCF_054177685.1 Pseudomonas sp. P5_A2_2 | reverse complement strand
CATTCCAGTCCAGCTTATCGATTGTAGTGCCGCACGATTATCTTTCCATGCATTCTGCGCTAATCCAAATAGTCCTGCACCGCTAGCCACGGTGTGTCCTAACAATAGTCCAAAGGGGGCAGAATTTGCCCAACCCAAGCCTATTTGAGTACCGATCCCTCCAACCGCTTGGCCCATCCTCGTTCTTGCAATGATGCCAAATTTTTTTTTGCGGGTGGACCAAAACTGCATTGCTGAATAAGCGCTAGTAAACCAGATCCCCAATGGAAGCATCCACAGATATGACTTCAAGTAAGGCTGGCGTAGTAGTTCTACGATTTCAATTGAATACAACCAGACCGCGAGAGCAGTTGTCCCAGCTATCACGGTACAACTAAACAACGATAGTGCTAACAGATTGGCGGCATCTTCATCACGTTCAGGCATGGGAATGGCTATTTCCAATCGAAGGCAGGCCGAGACGGAAACAATTCCCAATATTGAGGCATAAACAGCAAGCATACTGAAGTCTGTAGGTGAATACAGCCTTGTAATAAGGGGCAACGCCAAAATCGTCAGAGCTTGCGCAAATGCTGTACCGCCAATTAAAACTCCTACGGAGCGAACAAAGCCTGAACGCGATTTGAGTTTTTCGCGCAATGTATTAATTACACGATTTATACCCATGGGGCCTCGGAAGATACCAAAGCGGCGGCGATAGTGCACTGATCGGATGCTGTAAGATAAGGATGCATAGGCAAACTCATTACTTGCGATGCTATCTCATCACCCACTGGCAAAATAGCTAAATTATCAGCAACGGCAGGTTGTTTGTTCAGTGGGATCGGGTAATGTACAGCGGTCGGAATTCCCGCCTCTTTCAGTTTTATTTGCACAGCTTCTCTGTTCTTTACTCGGACAGTGTACTGGGCAAATACGCTAGTATTGTGAGGTTCTATAAAGGGAATAGCTACTATGGTCGAATACTTTTCTGCAGTAGGCTTCTCGTTACTGCTGGAATTAGTGAGCAACTTATCGTATTGCTTTGCAATCCGATTTCGTGCGTCAATTTCATCTTCAAATATGGCTAACTTCGGTAAAAGGATGGCGGCTTGTATCGTGTCAAGGCGACTATTGACTCCTACGCGGACATGGTGGTAGCGACGGTCTTGGCCGTGGCGAGCAATCTGTCGAATTATCTTGGCCAGTTCTTCATCATTGGTGAAAATAGCTCCTCCATCCCCATAGCAGCCTAAAGGTTTGCTAGGAAAAAAGCTCGCACAGGCAATTGTAGTCAAGTTGCAAGAGCGCTTACCTCTATAAGTTGCTCCGAAACTTTGGGCGGCATCCTCAATTACTGGAATATTGTACTTTTTAGCAATAGCATTAATGGTATCGAAATCAGCGCATTGACCGTAAAGTGATACTGGGATTATTGCCTTGGTACGCGGAGTTATCGCCGCTTCAAGTAAACTCGGATTAAGGTTAAAGGTGCGGGGGTCAATATCAACATATATCGGCTTAGCGCCAAGCAATGCAACGGTTTCAGCGGTAGCAATGTATGTAAAGCCCGGAGTGATTACTTCATCGCCAGGCCCAATACCCAGTGCCATTTGGGCGATCTGCAAAGCATCAGTGCCGTTGGCGCAAGTAATACAGTATTTTGCGCCTACAAAGTCGGCTAATTTGTCTTCGAGTTCCGTAACTTCCGGGCCCAGGATGTATTGCCCATGCTCTAGTACTCGTTTGATACCGAGTTCGATTTTATCTTTAATACGTTTTTGCTGAGAGATTAGGTCGATGAATTCAATCATTTAATGCGCATCCACTTTACGAAGGGTATTTCCGGTCAATATATAACGAGCCTCGGTATGGCGGCAGACCACTTCCCCCTCTCCATCTAAGGGCAGATTCAGTTGTTCACCAAATTCGCTCATCCAGCCAATCTGCCTGGCCGGTACRCCGACCATTAGGGCGAAATCTGCTACATCTTTATTGACTACAGCGCCTGCGCCGACAAAGGCATATTCACCAATGGTCACGCCGCACAMGATGGTGCAGTTGGCGCCAAGTGTGGTGCCTTTTTTCACTAGGGTGTCGCGATACTGGTCTTTGCGTTCGATCAGCGAGCGCGGGTTATAGACGTTGGTGAAGACCATGCTCGGGCCACAGAACACGCCTTCTTCGAGGGTGACGTTGTCGTAAACGGAGACGTTGTTCTGCACTTTGCAGTGGTCGCCGATCACCACCTGGTTGCCGACGAACACGTTTTGGCCAAGGGATACGCCTTGGCCAATGCGTGCGCCGCTACAGACGTGAACGAAGTGCCAGATGCGCGAATTTGTGCCGATCTGCGCGCCGTCATCGACGATGGCGCTGGGATGCTGGTAGTGGGACATGGCGATCTCAGCGGTTCAGGGTGTTGAGGAAAGGGTGGCCTTCATCGTTCTGCGCGCTGACGATGGCGGCGGAGCGGATGGTATTGACAGTTTCTACGCAGTGGCGGGCATCTTCGATGCCATATCCGCGGCCGGCGAGGATTTCCTGATAGCTGGTGGTGTGCAGGTCAGTAAAGCCTTCGGAGAACTCCATTTCTTCGCCGTTGACGGTGATGGAGCGGTAGGTGGGCTTCTTGCCTTTTACAGATGCGGGCAGGTCGTTGGCATCGATAGATAGGAACCAGCGC
>NZ_JBGCUL010000627.1:0-2667 GCF_054177685.1 Pseudomonas sp. P5_A2_2 | reverse complement strand
CCTCAGGTCTGGCTGCTGGTGGGCATCTATTGCGCGGTCATGTTGGCGGTCAACACGCTAGCTTTCTGGATGCCTACACTGATTCACAGCTCCGGGATTGGCAGCGATGGCAAGGTCGGCCTGCTCAGTGCTCTGCCCTATCTGGCAGGCTGCGGTTTCATGATCGCCTGCGGACGCTCATCGGATCGGCGCCGCGAACGCCGGTGGCACTTGAGTGTGCCATTGCTCATGTCAGCCCTCGGTATCGCCGTAGCCGGACTTTTGCCTGACGATCCCTTCATGGTAATCGGCGGATTGGTGATTACCGGTATGGGCGCGAGCGCCGCACTACCGATGTTTTGGCAGCTGCCTCCCGCATTCCTGTCAAACAGCACCCAGGCGGCGGKCATCGCCTTGATCAGCTCTCTGGGAAGTATTGCCTCGTTTCTGACACCCAATCTGATTGGCTGGATGCGTGACACCACCCACAGCGCCAGCCTTGCCCTCTACGTCCTCGCGACCTTGATCGTCGCAGGCGCCTTCCTGGTGCTGCGCACGCCTGCCGCCATCGTCAATCCTCATTAAGAGATCCACGTCATGCTCGATCAAGAATTCATCCAGCAAGCCGCTGCTCAACTGGACAACGCCGAACGCTCTCGTGAGCAAGTCGGGCAGTTCTCCCTCGCGCATCCACAGATCACCATCGAAGATGCCTATGCCATTCAGCGAGCCTGGGTGGCGCAGAAAATAAAGAACGGACGCAAGCTGGTGGGGCACAAGATTGGCCTGACCTCTCGGGCCATGCAGGTTTCATCAAACATTACAGAACCGGATTACGGGGCGTTGCTTGACGACATGCTGTTCGACGAAGGTACCGATATCCCCTTCAACCGTTTTATCGTGCCGCGCGTTGAAGTGGAGCTGGCATTCATTCTCGGCAAGCCGCTCAAAGGCCCAAACGTCACTATTTTCGATGTACTGGATGCTACCGAATGGGTGATCCCCGCCCTGGAAATCATTGACGCGCGTATCCAGCAGATCGATCCCGAGACCAAAGCCACGCGCAAGGTCTTCGACACCATTTCCGACAATGCGGCGAACGCGGGAGTGGTCATGGGTGGCCGTGCTGTGCGCCCTCATGAGGTCGACCTGCGTAAGGTGCCCGCTGTCTTGTACCGCAATGGCGTGATCGAGGAATCAGGAGTTTCTGCCGCCGTGCTCAATCACCCGGCGAAAGGTGTCGCCTGGCTGGCCAACAAGYTCGCACCTTACGATGTCACGTTACAACCGGGGCAAATCATTCYGGGCGGGTCGTTTACCCGTCCAGTGGCCGCCAGCCCAGGCGATACCTTCCATGTCGACTACGACATGCTGGGCTCCATCTCCTGCCGCTTCGTCTGACTCCTGGAGGATTGATTCATGGATATGCCCATCAACACATTCAAGCAACGCCTGAAAAGCGGCAAAGCGCAGATCGGCCTTTGGCTCGGCCTGGCCAACCCTTACTGCGCGGAGCTGGCAGCCAATGCCGATTTCGATTGGCTATTGATCGACGGCGAGCATGCGCCCAATAACGTACGCAGCATGCTTGGTCAACTACAGGCGATAGCGCCCTACGCCAGTCATCCGGTGATCCGCCCTGTCGCTGGCGACACAACGTTGATCAAACAAATTTTGGACATCGGCACCCAGACCTTGTTGGTGCCGATGGTCGAAAGCACCGAGCAAGCGCAAGAACTGGTGCGCGCCGTGCGCTATCCACCCAGTGGCGTGCGCGGTGTAGGTAGCGCATTGGCACGGGCGTCACGCTGGAACACCGTGCCCGGATACCTGGACAAGGCTGACGAGCAAATATGCCTGCTGGTGCAGATTGAAAGCCTCAAAGGCTTGGCCAATTTGGATGCCATCGTCAACGTCGAAGGCGTTGACGGGGTGTTTATCGGCCCCGCCGACCTCAGCGCTGCCATGGGCCATCGTGGCAATCCGGGCCATCCCGAAGTTCAAGCAGTCATTGAAGACACGATCATTCGAATCCGCAATGCGGGCAAAGCACCCGGCATTCTCAGCGCTGACGAAAAACTGGCCAGGCGCTACATCGAGCTCGGCGCGGCATTCGTAGCGGTGGGCGTCGACACCACTGTACTGATGCAAGGCCTGAAAGCACTGACAAGTAAGTTCAAAAATACCCCGGCCACCATCAGTACCGGTGGCGTTTACTGATTTCAAGTCAATTTCAAACACTCACTGCTGGCGGTCGTTTTTGCCAGCAGTGATCATCCAGAGATCAACGTTTCAGTGACTTCAAATCGTTGAGCAGCACCAACAACGTCTGCAATTTTTCCGCGCCGAAGCCTTCCTGCAAGCGCTCATAGTTCTCTTCCATGCGCCCCCTCATACTTTCAAAACAGCTATCTCCGGCAACGGTCAGTTTCACCAGCACTCGACGCTGGTCGTGTTCTGAGCGCCGTCGTTCGACCAGCTCTGCGGCTTCCATCCTCGCCAGTACCCCGGTCATGCTGGGCTTGAGAATACACGCCAAGTCCGCCAAGCGATTGATCTCCAGTTCGCCCTGCTGACTGAGAATCCGCACCACCCGCCATTGTTGTTCAGTGAGGCCAATATCCTTCAGGGAGGGCCGGAAAAAGCTCATGGCGACTTCACGGGCCTGGAGCAAGTTGAGTGTTAGAG
>NZ_JBGCUL010000626.1:0-2677 GCF_054177685.1 Pseudomonas sp. P5_A2_2 | reverse complement strand
GGCCCGGGGGCAACGAACCTGGGATGGAATTTTTAAAGACATGAGCGACCTAGAACTCGACCCGCAAGCCCTGCAACAGGAAGAAAACTCCCTGATCGCCCTGCGCAAGGAAAAGCTTGCTGCCGAGCGCGCCAAGGGCAATGCCTTCCCGAACGACTTCCGCCGCGAAAACTACTGCGAGCAACTGCAGAAACAGTACGCGGACAAGACCAAGGAAGAGCTGGCAGAGGCTGCGATCCCGGTCAAGGTTGCCGGTCGCATCATGCTCAACCGTGGTTCGTTCATGGTGATCCAGGACATGACCGGGCGCATCCAGGTCTATGTCAACCGCAAGACCCTGTCCGAAGAAACCCTGGCCGCGGTGAAAACCTGGGACATGGGCGACATCATTGCCGCCGAAGGCACCCTGGCCCGTTCCGGCAAGGGCGACCTGTACGTTGAAATGACCAGCGTGCGCCTGCTGACCAAATCCCTGCGCCCGCTGCCGGACAAGCACCACGGCCTGACCGACACCGAACAGCGCTACCGCCAGCGCTACGTTGACCTGATCGTCAACGAAGACGTGCGCCAGACCTTCCGCGTGCGTTCGCAAGTCATCGCCCACATCCGCAGCTTCCTGATGAAACGTGACTTCCTGGAAGTGGAAACGCCGATGCTGCAAACCATTCCGGGCGGCGCGGCAGCCAAGCCGTTCGAAACCCACCACAACGCGCTGGACATGGGCATGTTCCTGCGTATCGCGCCGGAGCTGTACCTCAAGCGCCTTGTTGTTGGCGGCTTCGAGAAAGTGTTCGAGATCAACCGCAACTTCCGTAACGAAGGCGTTTCGACTCGTCACAACCCTGAATTCACCATGTTGGAGTTCTACCAGGCGTACGCCGACTACGAAGACAACATGGACCTGACCGAAGAACTGTTCCGCGAACTGGCGCAGCTGGTTCTGGGCAGCACCGACGTGCCGTACGGCGACAAGGTGTTCCACTTCGGCGAGCCGTTCGTGCGTCTGTCGGTGTTCGACTCGATCCTCAAGTACAACCCCGAGCTGACCGCTGACGACCTGAACGACATCGACAAGGCCCGCGCCATCGCCAAGAAAGCCGGCGCCAAGGTGCTGGGCTTCGAAGGCCTTGGCAAGCTGCAGGTGATGATTTTCGAAGAACTGGTCGAGCACAAGCTTGAGCAGCCGCACTTCATTACCCAGTACCCGTTCGAAGTGTCGCCGCTGGCCCGTCGTAACGACGACAACCCGAACGTCACCGACCGTTTCGAGCTGTTCATCGGTGGTCGTGAAATCGCCAACGCCTATTCCGAGTTGAACGACGCGGAAGACCAGGCCGAGCGCTTCATGGCCCAGGTGGCCGACAAGGACGCCGGTGACGACGAAGCCATGCACTACGACGCTGACTTCGTTCGTGCGCTGGAGTACGGCATGCCGCCAACGGCCGGTGAAGGCATCGGTATCGACCGTCTGGTGATGCTGCTGACCAACTCCCCGTCGATCCGCGACGTGATCCTGTTCCCGCACATGCGGCCGCAAGCGTAAGTGTTTCAATTAAAAAACCGCCTTTTCAGGCGGTTTTTTATTGCCTGTCTGGTACAAACGTATCAACTTGTTACTTTCATCTGAGAGGAAATACCTGTCGTGATTCGTGCAATAGCTCAAGAAGGTGCAGCGGGTGTCGCCACTGCGGTCGCTGAAAGTGTTCAGTACCAGGGCCGCAAGGCCAGCCGACAGGGCAGCGAGCAGCGACGACAGGAAATCCTGGATGCTGCCATGCGCATTGTCGTGCGTGACGGTGTACGGGCCGTAAGGCACCGTGCGGTGGCCGCCGAGGCGCAAGTGCCGTTGTCGGCGACCACTTACTATTTCAAGGATATCGATGACTTGCTCACCGATACCTTCGCCCAATACGTGGAACGCAGTGCGGCGTACATGGGCAAACTGTGGGTGAACAACGAAGGCCTGTTGCGCGACATGATCGCCAGTGGCGATGGCAGCCCGCAGGCGCGCTCGAAACTGGCGGACGATATTGCGCGACTGATGACCGATTACGTTCACCGGCAACTGGTCAATCGCCGTGAACATTTGATGGCCGAGCAGGCGTTTCGTCAGGAAGCATTGCTCAACCCGCGCCTGGCCGAGCTGGTGCGCTCGCATCAGCAAATCCTCCTGCAGGGCTCTTGCCAGCTGTTCCAGGTGCTGGGCTCGCGCGAGCCGCATCAGGATGCCAAGGTGTTGACGGCGATTATCGGCCGGATGGAATATCAGGGGCTGCTCAACGTAGACGAGCCTGCCGCCGAAGAGGAAATGCTCGGCATCCTGACGCGCTACATGCACCTGGTGCTGGCGTCGGTGTAGTTCCGGGCGGGAGTTACCTCTGTAGGAGCGAGCCTGCTCGCGAAGGCGGCTTAACATTCAACATTGATGTTGTCTGGCACACCCTCATCGCGAGCAGGCTCGCTCCTACAGGTCAGCGGTGTATTCATAGGGAGTATTGAATGAAAGCCTGGCGTGTCGTTGTGATCGCCTTGTCGTTCCTGCTGCTCAGTGGCTGTCTGGTGGCCTTCAAGGAACCGCTGCCTGCCAGCGACCCCGCGCCCAAAGGATTGCTCGGCAAATGGACCAGCACCAATGCCTGGGGCGAGCCGCTCAACCTCGAACTGACCCGCATCGGCG
>NZ_JBGCUL010000625.1:0-2682 GCF_054177685.1 Pseudomonas sp. P5_A2_2 | reverse complement strand
ACCGGAAGGTTCGGTGATCGAGCGGGTATCGTCGTAGATATTCTTGATTGCGGCGCAAAGTTCATCGTTGCTGACCGTCACCACCTCATCGACGCAAAACCGGCAGACCTCAAACCCGTAAGCGCCGATCTGCGCCACCGCCACCCCGTCGGCGAAGGTGCCGACGCTGGGCAGGATCACTCGCTCACCGRCCAGCAACGCCGCTTGCAGGCACGCGGAATGCTCCGACTCGACGCCGATGATGCGCACCTGCGGTCGCAAGTATTTGACGTAAGCGGCGATGCCCGCGATCAGCCCCCCGCCACCCACCGGCACGAAGATCGCATCCAGCGGCCCTTGATGCTGGCGCAGGATTTCCATGGCCACCGTGCCTTGGCCGGCGATCACTTGCGGGTCGTCGAAAGGCGAAACAAAGGTGCGACCGGTTTCCCGGGCCAGGTCCAGCGCATAGGCCAGGGCAAACGGAAAACTTTCGCCGTGCAATACTGCATCGGCGCCGCGACTGCGCACCCCGATGACCTTCAATTGCGGCGTCGTACAGGGCATGACGATGGTGGCGTCGATCCCCAACTCCCGTGCCGCCAGCGCCACGCCCTGCGCATGATTGCCTGCAGAAGCCGTGACCACGCCGCGAGCCTTTTGCGCTTCGCTCAGCTGCACCAGCTTGTTGTAGGCGCCGCGGATCTTGAAGGAAAAGGTCGGTTGCAAGTCTTCGCGCTTGAGCAGGACCTGGTTGCCCAAGGCTTCAGACAAGGCCGGCGCCGCTTGCAACGGCGTGCGCACCGCCAGTTCATACACCGGCGCGGCAAGGATCTTTTTGACGTAGCGTTCAAGCAGGGCTTGCTGATCGGTTGTAAAACTCATTCTCGTCTCCTGACGTTGATCGGGGCCCGGGAGACAGAAAGTAAAAACCCGCCTCGAGGGCGGGTTGGGTACTGCAGCCGTGAGCTAGCCCGCCAAATGAGGAATGGCGGTAATAATGCTTGGCTGGCAGCGCAATACAGTGGAAGTCATGGCTCGAAATTAGCCGGGTGCTGATGGCAAGTCAATGGCAAGTTTTTGTAGAGGTCTTTAGTCAGCCGGCAGCTTCAACCCGACTTTGTAAACGCCACCGTTCTCCTCATCGGTCAACACATACAAATAGCCATCCGGCCCCTGCCGCACATCGCGAATGCGTTTTTTCAACTCCCCGAGCAAGCGCTCCTCGTGCACGACCTTGTCGCCATCGAACTCCAGGCGGATCAGTTCCTGGCTGACCAACGCGCCGATAAACACGTTGCGCTGCCAGGCCTTGAAACGGTCGGCATCGTAGAACGCCATGCCACTCAGGCCCGGGGATTTTTCCCAGACATGGTTCGGGGCAACGGTGCCTTCGACGGTATCCCCCCTGGCTTCGGGAATCGGTTGACCGGAGTAGTTGATGCCATGGGTCGCCAGCGGCCAGCCGTAATTCTTGCCACGCTCGATGATGTTGATTTCATCGCCACCCCGGGGGCCGTGTTCGTTTTCCCACAGCGTGCCGTTCCACGGGTTGAGCGCCGCGCCTTGCGGATTGCGCTGCCCGTAGGACCAGATTTCCGGGCGCACGTTGGCCTGGCCGACAAAGGGGTTGTCCTTGGGCACCGTGCCGTCCGGGTAGATCCGCACCACTTTGCCTTGCAGTTTGTCGAGGTCCTGGGCGGTCGGGCGGTCGTTGTTTTCCCCCAGGGTTACGAACAGATAGCCGTCGCGATCGAACACCAGCCGCGAGCCGAAATGGTTGCCCACCGAGAGTTTGGGCTCCTGACGCAGGATCACGTGGAAATCCTTGAGCGCCGTCATATCGTCGGAGAGCCGGCCGCGCCCCACCGCAGTACCGGCCTTGTTRTCCTCACCACCCCCTTCGGCATAGGACAGATAGACCGTCCGGTCCTGCTTGAAATCCGGTGACAACGCCACGTCCAGCAAGCCGCCCTGCCCCTTGGCCCAGACCGTCGGCACGCCATTGAGCGGTGCTGACAGCTTGCCGTCGGCGGTCACCAGTCGCAGGTTGCCGGGCCGTTCGGTCACCAGCATGCCTTTACGATCCGGCAGGAATGCCAGGGCCCAGGGGTGCTCCAGCCCCGTCACGACGGGGGTGACCTCGAGGGTGCCTTCTTCGCTTTTCATCGTCTGGGCGGGCGCGGCAAGCACAGGAACAGTGGCGCTGATCAATACGCTGGCACAGAGGGCTGCCAATAGGTTTTTGCGCAACATGCAGGATTCCTTTTCCGATGAACATGAGGTTTCGTGAAAAGTAACGGGCAGAGGTGACGCCTGCCACTCATCGGTTGTCGGTGCCGGTGTCTCGCGGGGCAGGATTGGGAATGAATTTCGGTGGGCTGGCGGGAGCGGTCCGGTCGGGATAGCGATTACCGATGCCACCGTTGTCCAGCGTCGGCGAGCGCGGGACCGGCACGGTATTGGGTCCGCGTATGGCCGGGGCGCCGGGTTGAGTGCCTTGCATGCTGTTGGGGTTGGCCCGGTTAATCGGACTGCTGTAAGGATTGTTGTTGGTACGGCCCGGCAGGTTCTGGGCCAATTGCCACGAAACAGAGGCATCGGCCCGGGCCAGTGGGCCCAATACGCCACTCAAGACCAGCACAATGGCGCCAAACACGTATCGGTTCATGGGGTGCCTCTCTACGTCGCGCGGATAAGGAC
>NZ_JBGCUL010000624.1:0-2683 GCF_054177685.1 Pseudomonas sp. P5_A2_2 | reverse complement strand
GTCGTGGGTAGCGCGCACCGAGGCCTCCCAGACCCGGGTCAATTCTTCGTAGTCGCCTAGTTTCGGCGTGTGGATGACCGAATGCTGACGCATGCCTGTCTGCCCCTGATACGTGAGTGATGTGAATCCGTTCAATCTCAAACGATAGCCGTAAAAAAGCCCCGCATCTCGTCTGGAGAGCGGGGCTTTGCGTATTTTTTGCGTTTAGATCTGTTCAGCCCACAGGTCGTATTCGTCGGCGTCGGTCACTTTGCACCAGACCTTGTCGCCCGGCTTGAGGTTGCTGCCGTTGTCGATGAATACGTTGCCGTCGATTTCCGGGGCATCGAAGAAGCAGCGGCCCACCGCACCTTGTTCGTCGACTTCATCGACCAGCACTTCGATCTCGCGGCCGATGCGCATTTGCAGGCGCGCCGAGCTGATGGCCTGCTGGTGCGCCATGAAACGCTCCCAACGGTCCTGCTTGACGTCGTCCGGGACGACTTCCAGATCCAGGTCATTGGCCGGTGCGCCTTCAACCGGCGAGTACTGGAAGCAGCCGACGCGGTCGAGCTGGGCTTCGGTCAGCCAGTTCAGCAGGTACTGGAAGTCTTCTTCGGTTTCACCCGGGAAGCCGACGATGAAGGTCGAACGGATGATCAGGTCCGGGCAGATTTCGCGCCAGTTCTTGATCCGCGCCAGGGTCTTGTCTTCGAAGGCCGGGCGTTTCATCGACTTCAGCACTTTCGGGCTGGCGTGCTGGAACGGGATGTCCAGGTACGGCAGGATCTTGCCGGCGGCCATCAGCGGGATCAGCTCGTCAACGTGCGGGTACGGGTAAACGTAGTGCAGGCGCACCCAGACGCCGAGGGTGCCAAGGGCTTCGCAGAGTTCGGTCATGCGGGTTTTCACCGGCGCGCCATTCCAGAAACCGGTGCGGTATTTCACGTCGACGCCGTAGGCGCTGGTGTCCTGGGAGATGACCAGCAGCTCTTTGACGCCGGATTTGACCAGGCGCTGGGCCTCGTCGAGCACGTCGCCTACCGGACGGCTGACCAGCTTGCCGCGCATCGAAGGGATGATGCAGAAGCTGCAGCTGTGGTTGCAGCCTTCGGAAATCTTCAGGTAGGCGTAGTGGCGCGGGGTCAGCTTGATGCCCTGTGGCGGCACCAGGTCGATCAGCGGGTTGTGGTCCTGGCGCGGCGGCACGACTTCGTGCACGGCATTGACCACTTGCTCGTACTGCTGCGGACCGGTCACGGCCAGCACGCTCGGGTGTACGTTGCGAATGTTGCCTTCTTCGACGCCCATGCAGCCGGTCACGATGACCTTGCCGTTTTCCTTGATGGCTTCGCCGATCACTTCCAGGGACTCGGCCTTGGCCGAATCGATGAAGCCGCAGGTATTGACCACAACAACGTCGGCGTCCTGATAAGTGGACACGACGTCATAGCCTTCCATGCGCAGCTGGGTAAGGATGCGCTCGGAGTCGACCAGTGCTTTGGGGCAGCCCAGGGATACGAAGCCAACCTTTGGATTGGCCGACGCAGGAGTGGTGGACATGTCTAACCTCGGTATTTTGTGACGCCGCTTGCCGGACAGGGCAAAACCGACGGACGGGCGCTTGAACTGCGCCTCTGATCAAAAAGTGCGCAATTCTAGCGATGGTAAGCGCACTTGACCAGCTTTATGCAGGGAAATACGACGAGTGCTGCGCTATGCTTCGCGCCGTTACGCTTTACTGATTTTTTACAGTCAACAAAACGTCTGTAACGTGAAGTAAAACAGCGCATGCTGCACGACAAAGCATAGTGCTTCATTCAAAGAAGCCCGGGTCTGAGAAGTAGGAGTGGTGGATGGGTCAGGCAAGTAGTCAGGCTGCAGGTGCCGAGCATTCGGCGGTGAAGCCGATCGGTATGCTGGTCGCGGCAGTCGGGGTGGTTTATGGCGATATCGGTACCAGTCCGTTGTACACCCTCAAGGAAGTGTTTTCCGGAGGTTATGGCGTGCCGGTCAACCATGAAGGGGTGCTGGGGATCCTGGCGCTGATCTTCTGGTCGCTGATCTGGGTCGTGTCGATCAAGTACATGATGTTTGTGCTGCGTGCCGACAACCAGGGCGAAGGCGGGATCATGGCCTTGACCGCATTGGCCCGGCGGGCGGCGGCGGGGCATGCGAAATTGCGCACGTTGCTGGTGGTCTGCGGACTGATCGGCGCGGCGTTGTTCTATGGCGACAGCATGATTACCCCGGCGATTTCCGTGCTGTCGGCGATTGAAGGTCTGGGGCTGGCCTTCGAAGGCATCGACCATTGGGTCGTGCCACTGTCGCTGGTGGTGCTGGTCGCGCTGTTTCTGATCCAGCGTCACGGTACGGCGCGCATCGGCATTTTGTTCGGGCCAATCATGGTCACCTGGTTCCTTGTGCTGGGTGCATTGGGCGTCTATGGCATCAGCCAGCATCCAGAGGTCCTGGAAGCGATGAACCCGGTGTGGGGCGTGCGCTTCTTCATCGACCACCCGGGCATGGGCGTGACAATTCTCGGCGCTGTAGTACTGGCATTGACCGGTGCCGAAGCGCTGTACGCGGACATGGGCCACTTCGGTCGCAAGCCGATCGCTCGTGCCTGGTTCATCCTCGTGTTGCCGGCGCTGGTACTGAATTATTTTGGTCAGGGCGCCTTGCTGCTCGGCGACCCGGAAGC
>NZ_JBGCUL010000623.1:0-2691 GCF_054177685.1 Pseudomonas sp. P5_A2_2 | reverse complement strand
CGCACGCAAGGCTTGCGGGTTGGTGTGCACCGAGTAATTTCCCAGCGCCAGATCATAGGGATGAGGTATGGCTGAGCCGATCACGAAGACCGTATCTTGTTGCAGCGCCTTGAGCGTCACGGCGCCGTTGCCGGGTTCGAAGATGGCCATCTCTCCTGCGTTGACCAGGCCTGGTGCGGACAAAGCGCCGCGGCTGACGCTCAACCACAACGACTCATGTTCTCCAGGTGGAACATAAGTCCAGGATTCCCCGGCACGTAGTGTGACCAACAGGTAATTCATTCCGGCAGGAGCACGGACCGGGCTCTGGACACCCTGGTAGGTGCCGAGAATCAACCGCGCCGGCCCGACTTCAGGCATCACGCCTGACTCCAGGTACTGACTGTCGACACTGGCGTTTTCCAACTCGGGCGGTAGTGCAACCCACAGTTGAAAACCCTGAATCCGTTTCGATGTGCCCACCGACATTTCCTTGCCGTGCCACACCCCGCCTCCGGCACGCATCCATTCGACACCGCCGTAGTCGATCATCCCCTTGCCCGAATCCGCATCCTCGAAGCGCAAATTACCTTCGGTGATGACGGTGACGGTGGCGATTCCCGAGTGCGGGTGCATTGGCATGCCGTTGATGAATGAGCTCTCGCCTTCGAACAGATCAAGGAAAACGAACGGCTTGATCAAATGGCCCAGATCCGAAGGACTCATCAGCCGGACAATTGCGCCATGCCCGCTGCCGGTGGTGCGATAACTGATTGCGCGGTGAGTTTCGGGTTCGCGTGCGCAGCCAGGATCAATCGCGAAGAGAGGTTGTTGCTGAAGGTTCATCATGATCTCTCGAACTGGGAAGCCTCGCGGCCCGATACCTCAAACAATAGATCGGGGCCGATTGCTTGATTAGCCGATACAATTGGATTGCACTCGTCCACCATCGACAGGAATGAACGGCCATGCTCGACCTCAATGACATCGCCATGTTTGTGCAGGTAGTCCGCTGCGGCAGCTTTGCAGAGGCGGCGAGACGGCTGGGAATGCCGCCCAATACCGTGAGTCGTCGCATCCAGCAGCTCGAAGCACACCTCGGCACTCGGCTGCTACAACGCTCCACCCGCAAGCTCACACTCACCAGTGCAGGCCAGGACTTCCATGAGCGTTGTGCAGGCGCAGTCGACGGTTTGCTCGAAGCCGGACAGGAGTTGATAACGGGTAGTAACGAGCCCAATGGCCTGGTGCGTGTGGCGGCTCCAGCCGACTTCTTCGACTTCTTCCAGATGGACTGGGTGACCGGRTTTCTCGCCGCGTATCCACGCGTGAGGCTCGACTTCATACTCAGCGATGCGAAGGCCGACTTGATCGCAGAGCAGATCGATGTCGCGTTTCGCGGCGGCGCCTTGCGCGATTCCGGTTTTGTCGGCCGTCAGATCCTTGACCCACGCAGCGTCGGAATGGTCGCAAGCCCCGCCTACATTGCCGCGCACGGCTCACCCCGCACGCTGCAGGACCTGGTAAACCACGATTGTGTGATCTCAGCGCAACCCGGCGGCCACGCCACATGGCGCTTGATCGGCCCGCAGGGTGAGGAGGAAGTGCAAGTCACTGGGCGCTTCAGTGGCAATACCGCACAGGCACTGCGCAGGGCCGCCGTGGCCGGCCTCGGCATCGCGCTACTGCCGCCGGTGATGGCCAGGCTCGATGTTCAGGCCGGTGTGCTCGTCCCGGTGCTGGCGCAATACCAACCCAAAGGCTATGGCCTGAACGTGCTGTATCCAAGCCGCCGACAGTTGCCGCTCGCGGTATCGGCCTTCATCGACCTGGTGATCGAGAAGTTGAATGCGTCGCACGCACCAGAGGTGCACCTGTAGCGAGCGGCAGTCGATGCCCATGGATCTATTCCGCTGGTGGCCCTAGACTTTGCAGTCCCCGCCCTCCTCGCCGATTGTTGAACAGGTTTCATGACTGAACATGCCAATTACCATCACGTGTCCGAAGTACCAGGCCTGGTGCTGGGGTCCGCACGCTTTGTGGATACCGGCTTCGATCGCCATTACCACCTCGATTTCCACATTGGCTTTGTCACCGAAGGCATCCAGCGTCATCGATCCAAAGGCGAGTCGTTTCTTTTAGGTCCGGGCAGTATTGCCCTGATGCCACCGGGTGAAATCCACGATGGTCTGCCCGAGGGCGGCGACGCCTATACGCTCAAGACATTCCGTCTGTCCCAGGCGCTGGTCGCGAGTATGACCGAGGAGATCAGCGGTCAACCGAGAGAGCTTGAGTTGACCAGTGTGTTGCTTGAAGACACGGGAGTTGTCGGCAGCCTGCACGGGTTGCACGAAGCGATGCAGCAGGCCGTCGGACCCGGCAGCCTCGCGGTGCAGACGCAATGGATCACCCTCCTTGAACACCTGTTGAGCCAGTCACGGGCGATCAAACCCGAAACGATCACAGGCACGCTATCGCCCCTGCAATGGTCTCGCGTCAGGGACTATTGTTTCAGCCACATCGATCAGCGAATCACCCTCGATGATCTCGCTGGATTGTGCGGACTGGGTCGCTTCCCGTTCCTCAAACAATTCAAGCGGACCATCGGCATGACGCCGCACGCATGGCTGCTTCGCCTGCGTCTAGAACGGGCTTGTGGCCTGCTATCACGTAGCGGGCAACCGATCATCGAGGTCGCCCACGCCGTCGGCT
>NZ_JBGCUL010000622.1:0-2696 GCF_054177685.1 Pseudomonas sp. P5_A2_2 | reverse complement strand
CGCCCCCGGCCTTTCGACCGGGGGCGTTTTCGTTAAGCAAGGCTAAATCTTATGCCTTGGCTTTCTTGGCAGCGCGGGTACGCTCGCTTTCGTCCAGGATCTTCTTGCGAAGACGGATGGACTTAGGAGTCACTTCACACAGCTCGTCATCCTGGATGAATTCCAGAGCCTGTTCCAGGGTGAAGCGAACAGGTGGAACCAGGGCGATGGTTTCGTCTTTACCCGAAGCACGCATGTTGTCGAGCTTCTTGCCCTTGGTAGGGTTAACGCCCAGGTCGTTGTCACGGCTGTTCAGACCAACGATCTGACCGTTGTAGATTTCCTGACCGTGTTCTACGAACAGCTTGCCACGTGCCTGGAGGGTTTCCAGGGAGTAGGTCAGCGCCTTGCCGGTTTCAACCGAAACCAGAACGCCATTCTGACGGCCGGACATGTCGCCGGACTTCATCACGTCGTAACGGTCGAAGATCGAGGTCAGGATGCCAGCACCGTTGGTCAGGGTCAGGAACTGGTTACGGAAACCGATCAGACCACGAGCAGGGATGTTGTATTCCAGACGTACACGGCCCTTGCCATCCGGCACCATGTTGGTCAGGTCGCCCTTACGCAGKCCCATCTCTTCCATCACCTTGCCCTGGGATTCTTCAGGGGTGTCGATGGTGACGTTTTCGAATGGTTCGTGCTTCACGCCGTCAACCAGACGGATGATCACTTCCGGACGGCCTACAGCCATTTCGAAGCCTTCGCGACGCATGGTTTCGATCAGTACCGAGAGGTGCAGCTCACCACGGCCGGAAACCTTGAACTTGTCAGCCGAGTCGCCTTCTTCAACGCGCAGTGCAACGTTGTACAGCAGCTCTTTGTCCAGACGTTCCTTGATGTTACGGGAAGTCACGAACTTGCCTTCTTTACCGCAGAAAGGCGAGTCGTTTACCTGGAAGGTCATGGAAACGGTTGGCTCGTCGACGGTCAACGGCTTCATCGGTTCAACGGTGTCCGGGTGGCACAGGGTGTCGGAGATGAACAGCGAGTCCATACCGCTGATGCACACGATGTCGCCTGCAGCAGCTTCTTCAACGTCTACACGGTGCAGACCGTGGTGACCCATCAGCTTCAGGATACGACCGTTACGCTTCTTGCCGTCGGCGCCGATAGCCACAACCGGGGTGTTCGGCTTGACGCGACCACGAGCGATACGGCCAACACCGATAACACCCAGGAAGCTGTTGTAGTCCAGTGCGGAGATCTGCATCTGGAACGGACCGTCACGGTCGACTTTCGGCGCTGGTACGTTGTCGACGATCGACTGGTACAGCGGGGTCATGTCTTCAGCCATTTCGGTGTGGTCCAGACCGGCAATACCGTTCAGGGCCGAGGCGTAGACGACTTTGAAGTCCAGCTGTTCTTCGGTGGCGCCCAGGTTGTCGAACAGGTCGAAGATCTGGTCCAGAACCCAGTCCGGACGCGCGCCTGGACGGTCAACCTTGTTGATGCACACGATCGGACGCAGGCCGGCTTCGAAAGCCTTCTTGGTCACGAAACGGGTTTGCGGCATAGGGCCGTCTTGAGCGTCAACCAGCAGCAGAACGGAGTCGACCATCGACATTACGCGTTCAACTTCGCCGCCGAAGTCGGCGTGGCCCGGGGTGTCCACGATGTTGATGTGGTAGCCGTTCCAGTTGATGGCGGTGTTTTTCGCCAGAATGGTAATACCGCGCTCTTTTTCCTGGTCGTTGGAGTCCATCACGCGCTCGTCGTTGAGCTCGTTGCGCTCCAGGGTGCCGGATTGACGCAGGAGTTTGTCTACCAGGGTGGTCTTACCATGGTCAACGTGGGCAATGATGGCGATGTTGCGTAGATTTTCGATCACTTGTGTATCTCGATCAGAGGATTCGGTGTGCTGACAAGTCTTGGCAGCGATTAACAGTAGCGTCCGTGAAAGCCGTTACAGCTTGACGGTGGCGTCGGGGGGCCGGTGACGCAGGCCACAGGCAAACAGCCCCGGGCACTTAGCTCGGTCGATAAACGCGCACATTGGCATGCCCCTCACTGAGCAAATGGTGGGCATGCAGGCGACTCATCACGCCTTTGTCGCAATACAGCAGGTACTGGCGAGTAGGGTCCAGTTCCTTGAAACGAGCGTTCACTGCATAAAACGGCATCGTTTGTACCTCGATGCCAGCGAGTTCCAGCGGGTCGTCCTCAGCGGCATCCGGGTGACGGATGTCGATGACGATCTGACCGGCCAGCGCTTCGCTGACTTCTTCAATCTGCAAGTCCTGGCCCAATTCGTCGATCACGCGATCGATCGGCACCAGTTTGGCGTTTTCGAGCGCACGCTCGAGTACCGCCATATCGAATTCTTTCTCTTCATGCTCGACGCGATAGCGCTTGGCCGCGGTCTTCGGATTGACCGAGATGACACCGCAGTACTCCGGCATGTGCCGGGCGAAATCGGCGGTGCCGATTTCGTTGGCCAGGTCGATGATGTCCTGCTTGTGACTGGCGATCAGCGGACGCAAGACCAGCTTGTCGGTCACACAGTCGATCACGCTCAGGTTCGGCAGCGTCTGGCTCGACACCTGGGAGATCGCCTCACCGGTGACCAGTGCGTCGATGTGCAGTCGATCGGCAATTCGGGACGAAGCGCGCAACATCATACGCTTCAATACTACGCCCATATGACTGTTATCGAC
>NZ_JBGCUL010000621.1:0-2697 GCF_054177685.1 Pseudomonas sp. P5_A2_2 | reverse complement strand
GCCGCGTGCAGTTCGGCGCAGATCGCCAGGGACGAAGCTTCCGCCCTGATGGAATCCGGCCAGTACGAAGCCGGTCTGGCCCGCATCGAACAGGGATTGCGTGAAAACCCTCGCGATACCGATTTGCACATGGCCCTTAACAGCGGTCGGGCCCGCGCCGTGACGGCGCTGCTGACCCAGGCAGACATGGACCGGGCCCAGCGTAATTTCGCCGGGGCCCGCATGACTTACAGCCGGGTCTTGAACATTGAACCGAACAACCGCCGTGCCCAGGATTCCCTGCGTCAGCTCGACTACCTGCGCAGCATGGACGAGAAACTCGAACTGGCCCGTAGCGACCTGCGTCGCGGTGACATCTACGGTGCCGACCGCCAAGTCAAACAGATTCTCGAACTGGACCCGAAGAACGACGGCGCCCTGGAACTGCAAGACAGCATCCGCCTGGTGCAGAGCCGCAACGTGGTGCCGTACCCGCAGTTGCGTACACGCCTGGACCGGCCGGTGACCCTGGAATTTCGCGACGCCAACCTGAAAACCATTTTCGAAGTGCTGTCCCAGGTCGCCGGCCTGAACTTCATCTTCGACAAGGACCTGCGCCCGGACATGAAAGCCACCATCTTCGTCCGTGAGGTGCGTATCGAAGACGCCGTGGAACTGTTGCTGCAACAGAACCAGTTGCATCAGAAAGTGGTGAATGAAAACACCTTGCTGATCTACCCGGACTCACCACAGAAGCTCAAGGACTATCAGGAGCTGGTGATGCGCACCTTCTACCTGACCAGCATCGATGCCAACACGGCGCTGAACATGATCAAGACCATGCTCAAGACCCGCGACGTGTTCGTTGACGAGCGCCTCAATACCCTGACCATGCGCGATACCGGTGACGCGGTGCGCATGGCGGAAAAGCTCCTGCAATCGCAGGACCAGTCCAACCCGGAAGTGGTGCTGGAAGTGGAAGTGATGGAAGTCGCCCGCCAACGCATTCTCGACCTTGGCCTGCAATGGCCCAACACCTTCGGTGTGATCAACAGCGACGGCTCGCCAGTGACCATTCTCGATCAGCTCAAGGGCATCAATTCCGGCCGGATTACCATCTCGCCATCGCCGCAGGCCCAGATCAACGCCCAGGACAAAGACGTCAACACCCTGGCCAGCCCGGTGATCCGGGTGAGTAACCGCGAACAGGCGCGTATCCACATCGGTCAGCGTGTGCCAATCATCAGCGCCACCTCGGTGCCTTCGACCCAGGGTCCGGTGATCACCGAAAGCGTGACCTACCTCGACGTCGGTCTCAAGCTCGAAGTGCAGCCCATCGTGCACCTGAACAACGAAGTGGCGATCAAGATCGCGCTGGAAGTCAGTAACGCCACGCCGCTGACGCCGACCGCTCAGGGCACCATTCCGGTCCAGGTCGATACCCGCAACGCCCAGACCACCTTGCGTCTGCATGACGGCGAAACCCAGATCCTCGCCGGGCTGGTGCGCAACGACCACGGCGCCACCGGCAACAAGATCCCGGGCCTGGGCGACATTCCCGGCCTGGGTCGCCTGTTCGGCAGCAACAAGGACGACGTCAGCAAGTCCGAACTGGTGCTGTCGATCACCCCGCGGATCGTGCGCAACCTGCCGTACCAGAGCCCGTCCGACATGGAATTCCCGACCGGTACCGAAACCAGCATGCACATCCAGGCACCGGACCGCTCGATGAGCAGCACGACGGTTCAGACCGGCCCCATGAGCGCACCGATCGCCACCACCGTTACTGTTGGGAAGCCTTGATCATGAACGCCTCACAACGCGGTTTCAGCCTGATCGAAGTCGTGGTGACGCTCGCCCTGGTCAGCCTGCTGGCCGGCATGGCCGCACCGCTGACCGAGACGGTGGTACGCCGGGGCAAAGAGCAGGAACTGCGGACCGCGCTGTACCAGATCCGCGATGGCATCGATGCCTACAAACGCGCCTTCGACGCCGGCTACATCGAGAAGTCGCTCGACAGCAACGGCTACCCGCCGAACCTGAATGTGCTGGTCGATGGTGTGCGTGACGTGCGCAGCGCCAAGGGTGCCAAGTTCTATTTCCTGCGGCGCATCCCCCGTGACCCGCTGGCAACCGTCAAGCGTGATGACGGAGGTGGCTGGGGCCTGCGTTCCTATGACAGTTCCGCTGAGAGCCCGCGGGAGGGCCAGGACGTCTATGACGTTTACTCCAAGGCCCGGGGCAAGGGTCTCAACGGCATCGCCTACCGAGAGTGGTGAGCCTATGCGTCGGCAAAAGGGTTTTACCCTCATTGAACTGATGGTGGTCATGGCAATCATCGCGACCCTGATGACGATCGCCTTGCCACGCTACTTCAACAGCCTGGAGGCCTCCAAAGAGACCACCTTGCACCAGAGCCTGTCGTCCATGCGCGAGGCGCTGGATCACTACTATGGAGACACCGGGCGTTATCCGGACTCCATCGAACAGCTGGTCGAACTGCGCTACCTGCGAAGCCAGCCGCTGGACCCGATTTCCGAGCGCAAGGACACCTGGGTCATAGTCGCGCCACCGGATGGCGTGGCGGGCGGGGTGGCCGATATCAAGAGTGGGGCCGGCGGGAGGGCGCGAGATGGCAGCCTTTATTCCGAGTGGTAAGCCATCGGGTCAGGATGGCTTTACCTACCTGGGTGTGCTGTTTCTGATCGTCGTGATGGG
>NZ_JBGCUL010000620.1:0-2706 GCF_054177685.1 Pseudomonas sp. P5_A2_2 | reverse complement strand
CCACGAGACCCTCCTGATTTTGTTGATGTAGCGGCAATTCCTTTGTCTGAGCAACTGAGATCGTGGCATTCTGACCCATAAAGTCATTACAAGGACGAGGGGCAAGCGATGGGCGAAGAGTCTGCTGGTGATAACAAGGTCAAGGAAACGATAGACGCGGTAACCGGCTTGGTAAAAGCCGTGCCTGTGTATGAGGACTTGCTTCAACCAGTGGCGAAACAGGTAGGGAAATCGCTGGAGACGATCGGTAAAGCGATCAATGTTGCTCTCGCCCCTGTTGGAATCTTGGTTTGGGGGTATGACAGGTGCCAAGAGTTCATATCTACAAAGGTTGCAGAACGTCTGAAAGATGTCCCGCCTGAAGACATCATCACACCAAAGCCAAACGTGGCTGGCCCTGCTATTGAGGCGCTACGGTACACAGGGCATGAAGAATCGTTGAGTGACATGTACGCGAACCTTCTCGCCGCAGCGATGGACAAGAATACCGCCGATGGGGCACACCCTGCGTTCGTGGAGATAGTTAAACAATTGACCCCCGACGAGGCGAAGTTAATCGGCTACTTTCTTAAGCCTGTACCACTTCCACTCTTAACAGTCAGGGCTGACAAGGATCCGGGGCGGGGCGGGTATGATGTCGCTGTCAATGTTTCGCTCTTCGGAAGCTTGGCTAGTCTTGCCCTGCCGAAACTAGTCCCGGCATATCTCGATAACCTTTGCCGTCTAGGGTTGATTGATATTCAACCGGAGTACTCCTACGTCGATACAACTTATTATGACGCGCTTGAGAAATCTGAAGAGATTAAGGCATATCAACAGCAGGTGGCGTCAATGCCAGAACATAAGTGCAATTTGGTGCGTGGTGCTGTAATCGTTACAAACCTTGGCAAGCAGTTTGGGAGTGTCTGTGTAAAAGAGAAAAAGGCATAGCATTCCTCAGGGAAGTCTCGTACCTAGCAACCTATTAACCGGCGAACTAGCGTGCGAAGATTCCGTCGCAAACCGATCAAAGACGAAATCCATGACAGACAAGAACGAAGCTATCGCCAATGCCCTAGAGCTGCTGCTGATCAATCAGGATGGTATCGTTGCTGCAATCGAAGAACTCGCCAAATGGATTGCCGAACGGGGCTCAACGGACATTGCTGATAACGCAGTCACAGCTTTGCAAGCGCTCGACCTCAACGCCGAGGGCATCACTTCTGCCATCCGGCTACTACGTCAAGAATCGCCTTAACGCTTTGTAGACGAACGTCAGCAATATGTTATGATGACCCCATCACCAACGATGGCAGGGCGAACGATGAAACAGGTAGTGGCTTATGCACGAGTAAGTACAGACGATCAGTCACTTTCCGTTGCTGGTCAGTTCGCCGCTATCAAGATCGCCGCTGAAGCCAATGGATGGGAGATTGTTGCTGAGTTCACAGACCATGGCGTTTCAGGCAGTGTTGACCCCCTAGAGCGTCCACAGTGCAGACTGGCTCTGGCAATGGCGAAAGGCTTGGGTTGCCCAATCGTCGTTCATCGCCTCGACCGTCTAGGTCGTGACCACGCACACTTCGTCACCTTGCAGAAGAAATTCAAGTTCATCGAAGCCGAAGACGTACATGGCAGTGGTCTGGTGCGAAATATCAAATCCCTGCTGGCTGAAGAAGAGTTGATCAAGATTCGCCAACGAACCAAAGACGGATTGGCAGAACTGAAGAAGGACGCTGCCAACGGTGACGCTGTAGCACAAGCCAAGATTGCCCGTCGTGATGCTGGCCGTAAGGCCGCTTGGGCCATCGGTAATGGTGCTGCTGTACAAGCCAAAGCAATCAACGCCAACAACCGTGCAAAGTCATTGGAAGCTGAACTGAAAGCCTGCCTGTACGATGGTCAGCCTACGTTCGCCGCCATCGCCAAATGCCTGAACGCCAAAGGTATAACCACTGAACGCGGGAGTGCATTCCAACCAATGACGGTGAAGCGCCTGATGGAACGATTGAACTTGTCTCTTGTGTGACTCCAAGCCCGCTCAGGAGCTTGCATACCGCTCGTGACAGCGAGTTCACACCAACGGCAGTACGTCGCCTGATGCTCGCTTTCAACGTCTCGTTCTGAGCCTGTAGGAGCTTCCAGCGGGCACAGAGGCACCAATCGTTATTTTGAGATTTGTCAGCTTTCTGGTTGAGACGGTCGCACCGTGTTAAGCGCCTAGGGCACACAACTTACTTTTCCCAGCCCTGCGCTAGAAACCTTCGAAGAAGCTCACTTGCTTCCGGCGGCGGGGCTGGGAAATCACACAGAAAGCGTCCTTGGTCATCCCTTGCAGGGGAAGGCTCGCTGTAAAGCAAACAGCATCAATATCCCTTCGTCCATGTTTAGCTTCTCCGGATTTTCCTGTAGATATTTCACAGCGATTCTTGCCGCTTGAATGTTCGGTGGGGAAGGAGTTGGCATACAGGTTTGGGCCTGTTTGGAGAGAGCTGGGTTCGTTATTCCACGCAGAGAAGTCACCCCCTGTATGACCCCGATGCAGGTTCCAGCACCGAATGCGTCGCCTTCCTTCCCGTTGGTTTCGTAAAACTTGACGACCGACTGACAGCCGCTCAGTAGTTGATTCCCGTCTGCCATCGCAACACCAGAACCTATCGCCCCAACCAGTGCAGCCGCTACCCCAATCCATGCCTTCATGCTGAATTCCTTGGTGTGTGTGTGTAG
>NZ_JBGCUL010000619.1:0-2708 GCF_054177685.1 Pseudomonas sp. P5_A2_2 | reverse complement strand
GAGTGGGGGCATCCGTCGGATAACCTCGGCGGCATTCTCGCGGTGGCTGACCATTTTTCACAAAAACGCCTGGCCAATGGCGAGGTGCCGCTGACCGTTCGCACGGTGCTTGAATCGATGATCATGGCCCACGAGATTCAAGGCGTGATCGCCCTTGAGAATTCGTTCAACCGCGTCGGCCTCGATCACGTGATTCTGGTGAAAGTCGCCTCGACCGCGGTCACCGCCAAACTCATGGGCGCCAATCGCGAGCAGTTGTTGTCGGCGTTGTCCCACGCCTTTGCTGACGGCCAGGCCTTGCGCACGTACCGGCATGCGCCGAATGCCGGCTCGCGCAAGTCCTGGGCGGCGGGCGATGCGTCCAGTCGTGGCGTGCGCCTGGCGGATATTGCGATGCGTGGCGAGATGGGTATTCCCGGCGTGTTGAGTGCCAAACAGTGGGGCTTTTACGACGTACTGTTCAGCCACACCAACAATGACCTGGCGCTCAAGCCTGAAGACAAACGTGCATTCGGTTTTTCGCGACCGTACGGCAGTTATGTGATGGAAAACGTGCTGTTCAAGATCAGTTTTCCGGCCGAGTTCCATGCGCAAACGGCCTGCGAAGCGGCGGTGACCTTGCATCCGCAAGTACGTAATCGCCTGCACGAAATCGACAGGATTGTCATCACCACCCATGAATCGGCGATTCGCATCATTTCCAAAGTCGGTCCATTGGCAAACGCCGCTGACCGCGATCACTGCATCCAGTACATGACCGCCGTGCCGCTGGCCTTCGGCAATCTGGTGGCGGAGCACTACGAGGACGATTTCCACAGGGCGCATCCAATCATCGATGTGCTGCGCGACAAGATGGTTATCGTCGAGGAACCACGATACACCCGTGAATATCTGGAGGCCGACAAGCGCTCCATTGCCAATGCGGTGCAGGTGTTTTTCAAGGATGGGTCCAGCACTGATAACGTCGTGGTGGAGTACCCGATCGGGCATCGGCGGCGCCGGGCTGAAGGTATCCCGTTGCTGRAGGACAAGTTCAAGGCGAATTTACTGACACGATTCACCGGTCAGCGTAGCGAGGAGATTTTTGCGTTGTGCAATGATCAGGAGAAGCTTGAGGCGACAGCGGTGAACCGGTTTGTGGATTTGTTTGTCATTTAGTTAAACCGCGTCATCGTTCATCGCGGGCAAGCCCGCGATGGCAATAGATCAGGCGCTACAGAGTTATTTGAACCGCCGCTCCACACCTTTCTCCACAAGAATCTTCGCCGAGATTTCTTCTACAGAGAAATGCGTGGAGTTGATGTGCGGGATGTTTGCGCGGCGGAACAGGTTCTCGACCTCGCGCACTTCGAACTCGCACTGGGCGTAGCTCGAATAGCGGCTGTTGGGCTTGCGCTCGTTGCGGATCGCGGTGAGGCGGTCCGGGTCGATGGTCAGGCCGAACAGCTTGTGCTGGTGGGCGCGCAGGGCGTTTGGCAGTTGCAGGCGTTCCATGTCGTCTTCGGTCAGCGGGTAGTTGGCTGCGCGGATACCGAATTGCATCGCCATGTACAGGCACGTCGGCGTCTTACCACATCGCGACACGCCCACTAGTATCAGGTCGGCCTTGTCGTAATAGTGCGTGCGGGCGCCATCGTCGTTGTCGAGGGCGAAGTTCACCGCTTCGATACGCTCCATGTAATTGGTATTGGAGCCGATGGAGTGGGATTTGCCCACGGTGTAGGAAGAATGCTCGGTCAGTTCCTGTTCAAGCGGTGCCAGGAACGTCGAGAATATGTCGATCATGAAACCATTCGAGGTTGCGAGAATCTCACGAATGTCCTGATTGACGATGGTGTCGAAGATAATCGGCCGGAAACCGTCGGTTTCAGCGGCTTTGTTGATTTGTTGTACCATGGCCCGCGCTTTGTCCACGTTGTCGATATACGGCCGCGTGACTTTGCTGAAGGTAATGTTTTCGAACTGCGCCAGAAGGCTTTGACCCAGGGTTTCGGCGGTAATGCCGGTACCATCGGAGATAAAGAAAGCAGATCGTTTCATTTGCACCTTGGGCCTTAAGCTAGTGACGAATCTTGGATATGATAGGCGCGATTTGTCGGCCACCGTTGGCCCGCATTCTCACTTATTTTCCAGGTCCAGGCCATATAGCCGGCAAACGCTCCCCCGAGCAGCCGGTTTTGAGCTTTTCCAACACAGTTAGTGGAGAGATCACCTTGGTAGAGTACGTAGTTTCCCTCGATAAGCTCGGCGTCCATGATGTAGAGCATGTGGGGGGCAAGAACGCATCCCTCGGCGAGATGATCAGCAATCTGGCAGGTGCCGGTGTATCGGTGCCCGGTGGCTTCGCCACGACCGCTCAGGCTTATCGTGATTTCCTGGAGTTGAGCGGCCTGAACCAGCAGATTCATGACGCCCTCGATGCCCTGGACGTCGATGACGTGAATGCCCTGGCCAAGACTGGTGCCCAGATCCGCCAGTGGATCATGGAAGCCGAGTTCCCTGAAAAACTGAATGCCGAAATTCGTACCGCGTTCGCCACGCTGTCCGCCGGCAACCCTGACATGGCCGTGGCCGTGCGCTCTTCCGCCACCGCCGAAGACTTGCCGGACGCTTCCTTCGCCGGCCAGCAGGAAACCTTCCTGAACATCCGTGGTGTCGAAAACGTCATTCGCGCCGCCAAAGAGGTGTTCGCCTCGCTGTTCAACGAC
>NZ_JBGCUL010000618.1:0-2724 GCF_054177685.1 Pseudomonas sp. P5_A2_2 | reverse complement strand
CACATTTGGTGTACGACACAAACCCTGTAGGAGCGAGCCTGCTCGCGATGGCCGCGCCTCGGTCTCAAATCTAGTTACTGAAGCCTATAACAACAGATTCTCGTGGAGCCTCGCCGATGAAATCCTATGAAGTCAATTTTGACGGTCTAGTGGGGCCGACCCACAACTACGGCGGCCTGTCCTACGGCAACGTCGCGTCCCAGAGCAACAGCCAGCAGTCTTCCAACCCCAAGGAAGCGGCGCTGCAAGGCCTGGCAAAAATGAAAGCGCTGATGGAAATGGGTTTCCAGCAAGGCGTACTGGCACCGCAAGAGCGCCCGGATGTGGCCGCACTGCGTCGCCTGGGCTTTGGCGGCACCGACGCTCAAGTGATCGAGCGCGCTGCCAAAGAGGCGATGCCGCTGCTGGTGGCCAGTTGCTCGGCCTCGAGCATGTGGGTGGCCAACGCCGCCACCGTCAGCCCGAGCGCCGACACGGCTGACGGTCGCGTGCATTTCACCGCGGCCAACCTCAATTGCAAATACCACCGCAGCATCGAACACCCGACTACCAGCCGCGTGCTGGGGGCGATGTTCGCTGACCAGAAACACTTCGCCCACCACGCCGCCTTGCCGGCCGTGGCGCAATTCGGTGACGAAGGCGCGGCCAACCACACGCGTTTCTGCCGTGAATACGGCGAAGCCGGTGTCGAGTTCTTCGTATTCGGCCGCAGCGCGTTCGACACCCGCTACCCGGCACCGCAGAAGTACCCGGCGCGCCAGACCCTCGAAGCATCCCAGGCCGTTGCCCGTTTGCACGGCTTGAGCGATGACGGCGTGGTCTACGCCCAGCAGAACCCGTCGGTGATTGATCAGGGTGTGTTCCACAACGACGTGATCGCAGTCGGCAACGGCGAAGTGCTGTTCTATCACGAGGACGCGTTCCTCGAGACCGAGAAGATGCTCGCTGAATTGCAGAGCAAACTCGCCAAAGTCGGTGGGAAATTTCAGTCTGTCTGTGTTCCGCGTTCCGCGGTCAGCGTGGAAGACGCGGTTCGTTCCTACCTGTTCAATAGCCAACTGCTGTCGCGTCCTGACGGCTCCATGCTGTTGATCGTTCCGGAAGAATGCCGTGGCAACGAGCGTGTCTGGCAATACTTGCAGGGTTTGACCAGCTCCGGCGGCCTGATCCGCGAAGTGAAAGTCTTCGATCTCAAGCAGAGCATGCAGAACGGCGGTGGCCCGGCTTGCCTGCGGTTGCGCGTCGCACTCAACGAAACCGAGCTGGCGGCCGTCAATCAAGGGGTTATCATGACGGCGCCGTTGTACGGCACACTGACCGAATGGGTCGAGAAGCACTACCGCGACCGCATGACCGAAAACGATCTGGCGGACCCGCAATTGCTGCTTGAGTGCCGGACGGCACTGGATGAACTGACGCAAATCCTTAAACTGGGCGCGGTTTATCCATTCCAGATCAATTGATCGACGGCGCGCCGCCCTGTATGGCAGCGCGCTGCTTCATCTCAAACGAGAGCGTAAAGACATGAGCGATACCCTGCAGCTGATCCTTGAAGACACCGACGGCACGCAACTGGAGACTACCTGCACCCGCGTCGCGGTCATGTGGCAAGGCAAAGAGCTGTGGATCCAGCAGGACGGCCGCGGCCAACTGTTGATCGGCGTGGACGTCGAAGAAGGCGACGCCGAATACGCCAACCTGCTGTTGCGCCCATTGGCGACTAATCTGGTAAGTCTGCAACTGGAGATGGAACCGGCTGAACTCGGCGACGACGAGGATCACGTTCACGGCCCGGATTGCAACCACGACCACTAAGGAAACCGCTCTATGCTCGCCCTCGGCAAACTGCTTGAACTGACCCTCGCCGGCCGTGAACCGGCGGAGAAGACTCAACTGACTGTCGAAGGCGTGCGCATGCGCTGGTTGAGCGAAGGTGCGCTGGAAGTCCGGCCACCTGAAGCGCGTGACAATGGCCTGGACCTGCTGCTGTCGGCGGGGATCCACGGCAATGAAACAGCGCCGATCGAGTTGCTCGATCGCCTGTTGCACGACATTGCCCGCGGCGACTTGAAGCCGCGCGCACGTATTCTGTTCCTGTTCGGCAACCCCGAGGCGATTCGCAAGGGCGAGCGTTTCGTCGAGCAGGACGTCAATCGGCTGTTCAATGGCCGTCATGAACAAAGCAGTGGCTGCGAAGCCTTGCGTGCTTGTGAGCTGGAGCGGTTGGCGGCGAGTTTCTTCTGTCTGCCTGATCGTCAGCGCCTGCATTACGACCTGCACACGGCCATTCGTGGCTCGAAAATCGAGCAGTTTGCCTTGTACCCATGGAAAGAAGACCGCCAGCATTCGCGTCAGGAACTGGCGCGCCTGCGCGCCGCCGGCATGGAAGCGGTTTTGCTGCAGAACAAGCCGTCCATCGTGTTCAGCTCCTACACCTACGACAAGCTCGGTGCCGAAGCTTTCACCCTGGAACTCGGCAAGGCGCGGCCATTCGGGCAGAACGCCGGGGTCAATGTCTCGCTGCTGGAGGCGCGCCTCAAGCAGATCATCGAAGGCACCGAGCCGGAATTGACTGACAAAGCACTGGACGGTTTGCAGCTGTACAGCGTGGCACGGGAAATCATCAAGCACAGCGACAGCTTCCGCCTGAACCTGCCGGCGGACATCGAGAATTTTTCGGAGCTGGAAGTGGGTTATCTGCTGGCGGAAGACATTGCCAACACC
>NZ_JBGCUL010000617.1:0-2727 GCF_054177685.1 Pseudomonas sp. P5_A2_2 | reverse complement strand
ATCTTCGACCGTCTCGACGCCGAACTGGCCCATGCGCTGATGAGCATCAACGCGGTCAAGGGTGTGGAAATCGGCGCCGGTTTCGCCAGCGTCGCCCAGCGTGGCACCGAGCATCGCGATGAAATGACCCCGCAAGGTTTCCTCAGCAACAACGCGGGCGGCATTCTCGGCGGTATTTCCTCCGGTCAGCCAATCGTTGCGCACCTGGCGCTTAAGCCGACGTCGAGCATCACCACGCCGGGCCGTTCCATCGACATCCATGGCAACCCGGTGGAAGTGATCACCAAGGGCCGTCACGACCCGTGCGTCGGCATCCGCGCCACGCCGATTGCCGAGGCGATGATGGCCATCGTGCTGATGGATCACCTGCTGCGTCACCGTGGGCAGAACGCCGATGTGCGTGTGAGCACGCCGGTGCTGGGTCAGCTGTAAATGGCTGACCTCATGGTCGCAGCCGTCTGATGGCGACTGCGGCGCTCCCGTACTGGCGGCTCTCCAGTTTCTATCTGTTCTATTTCGCCTTGCTCGGTTCGACAGCGCCGTTTCTGGCGCTGTACTTCGATCACCTCGGATTCAGTGCCGCGCGCATCGGTGAACTGGTGGCGATCCCGATGCTGATGCGCTGCGTGGCGCCGAACATCTGGGGCTGGCTGGGCGACTACAGCGGTCGGCGGCTGGCCATCGTGCGTTTCGGCGCGGTGTGCACGCTGCTGACGTTCTCGCTGATTTTCGTCAGCAAGACCTACGCCTGGCTGGCAATGGTCATGGCCTTGCACGCGTTCTTCTGGCACGCGGTGCTGCCGCAGTTCGAAGTCATCACCCTGGCGCATTTGCAGGGCCAGACCTCGCGCTACAGCCAGATTCGCCTGTGGGGCTCGATCGGTTTCATCATCACCGTGGTCGCGCTGGGTCGGCTGTTCGAATGGCTGAGCCTGGACATCTACCCGGCGGCGCTGGTGCTGATCATGGCCGGCATCGTACTCAGTAGCCTGTGGGTGCCCAATGCCCAACCGGCGCCGGGCAACCGGGTGACGGGGGAAGGATTTCTCAAGCAATTGCGCAGCCCCGGCGTGTTGGCCTTTTACGCCTGTGTGGCGCTGATGCAGATGAGTCACGGACCGTATTACACGTTCTTGACCTTGCATCTTGAGCACCTGGGGTACAGCCGTGGCGTGATCGGCATGCTCTGGGCGGTCGGCGTGGTCGCCGAAGTCCTGATGTTTCTGGCCATGAGTCGGATCTTCGCGCGTTTTTCCCTGCGCCGGGTGCTGATGGCGAGTTTTCTGCTGGCGGCGCTACGCTGGTTACTGCTCGGCTCGTTGGCCGAATTTTTGTGGGTGCTGTTGTTCGCCCAGGTGTTGCACGCGGCGACATTCGGCAGCTTTCACGCCGCTGCCATTTCATTCGTGCAACGTAGCTTCGGTGCGCGCCAGCAAGGTCAGGGCCAGGCACTGTATGCCGCCCTGGCCGGCACCGGTGGTGCATTGGGCGSGTTGTATTCCGGTTACAGCTGGAACGCCCTCGGTGCGGCATGGACCTTTAGTATTGCCAGTCTCGCAGCCGTCGCGGCTGCCGTTATCATTGCCACACGTATGCAAGAGGACAGGCCATGAGCCTTACCCGTGAACACCTCGCCCAGGAAATCATCGACGCCGGGCGTTTTCTGTACGGCCGCGGCTGGTCGCCGGCCACCAGCAGCAATTATTCGACCCGCCTGTCGCCGACCGAAGCCTTGCTGACCGTGTCCGGCAAGCACAAGGGGCAACTCGGCATGGACGATGTGCTGGCCACTGACCTGTCAGGCAACAGCCTGGAACCGGGCAAGAAACCGTCCGCCGAAACCCTGTTGCACACCCAGCTCTACAGCTGGCGTCCGGAGATCGGTGCGGTGTTGCACACCCATTCGGTGAATGCCACCGTGCTGTCGCGCCTGACGTCGCAAGACTTCATCGAGTTCGAAGACTACGAACTGCAAAAAGCCTTCAGCGGTGTGACCACCCACGAATCCCGGGTGCGGGTGCCGATTTTCGACAACGATCAGGATATTGCGCGCCTGGCCGCCAAGGTGCAGCCTTGGCTTGACGCCCATCCCGATTGCGTCGGCTACCTGATCCGCGGGCACGGCCTCTACACCTGGGGCGCGCGCATGAGCGATGCCCTGCGGCAGATCGAGGCCTTTGAATTTTTGTTCGAGTGCGAGTTGAAGATGCGCTCGCTCCTGAACTTTAAAGCATGAACCGTTAAGGAGTTGCCCTGATGAGCAGCCTGTCCGTTTATCACGTCTCCAGCCCTGAAATCCCCAACAAGGTGCTGACCCATTTCGAAGACATCGCCTCGACCCTGGCTGAGCAGGGCGTGCGTTTCGACCGCTGGCAGGCCGCCACAAAACTCCAGCCGGGCGCCAGCCAGGATGAAGTGATCGCCGCCTATCAAGAGCAAATCGACAAGCTGATGACCGAACGCGGTTACATCACCGTTGACGTGATCAGCCTCAACAGCGACCACCCGCAAAAAGCCGAATTGCGTGCCAAGTTCCTCAACGAACACCGCCATGGCGAAGATGAAGTACGATTTTTCGTCGCCGGCCGTGGCCTGTTTACCCTGCACATCGACGATTACGTCTACGCAGTGCTCTGCGAGAAAAACGACCTGATCTCGGTGCCGGCGGGCACCAAACACTGGTTCGACATGGGCGAGCACCCGCATTTCATTGCGATCCGTCTGTTC
>NZ_JBGCUL010000616.1:0-2733 GCF_054177685.1 Pseudomonas sp. P5_A2_2 | reverse complement strand
TGCCAAGGCCCTGCTGCACGCCTTGACTCTCCCCTGAGGGGCAGACTTTATCCTTGAGGTTTGATCTTCAAGGACAACGATGATGGGCAAACGAATACTGGTGATCCTCGGGCATCCATCAAGCAATAGCTTCTGCGCCGCCCTTGTCGAGCGTTACACACAGTCGGCAGTGCGTGCCGGGCATGAGGTGCGTCAATTGTTTCTGGGCAGCATGGATTTTGACCCGGTGCTGCGTGAAGGCTATCAGCAGGTCCAGCCGCTGGAAGCCGACTTGCGTAACGCCCAGGCCGATATCCTGTGGGCCGAACAACTGACGCTGGTTTATCCGATCTGGTGGGGTGGCRTACCGGCCTTGCTCAAGGGCTTTTTCGACCGGGTGTTCTTGCCCGGTTTTGCCTTCAAATATCGCCAGGGCAAAGCCTTCCCCGACAAACTCCTGCGCGGCCGAACCGCCCATTTGCTGGTGACCATGGACACACCGCCCTGGTACTACCGATGGATCTACCGCATGCCCGGTTTGCATCAGGTCCGCAAAACCACGCTGGAATTCTGTGGCATCAAGCCAACCCGAACCCTCACCTTCGGGCCAATTCTCGGCGCCAGCGCAGACCGGCATGCGGCCTGGTTGCGGCAAGCCGAAGCTATCGCCAGCGCTTGAGTCGGTCGATAATGCACCGAGCTTTACCCTCGGAGAAAAGGACCTTCCCATGTACATCGGCCAAGCCGCGCAACGTTCCGGAACCACTGTCAAAAGCATCCGTCACTACGAGTCGATTGGCCTGCTGCCTGCCGCTCGCCGTCAGGGCAAGTACCGCATCTATGACCAGCACAGCGTCGACCTGCTGATGTTCATCAAATGTGCCCAACAGTTGGGCTTCAGGCTCAAGGAATTGCAGTCGGTCTTCGCCGGCCATCAGGGCCCGCAGTTGCCATGGGAGCGGGCACACCAGATCCTCGCCAGCAAAAAGCAGGAAATCGCCGAGCGGATAGCGGCACTGTCGCAACAGCACGCGCAATTGGTCGAATTCGAGAACAGCCTCGAACAATCCAGGCGCGACTGCCCGCTGAACCGTAATTGAGGAACGTGCGTTTCTGGACAGCTCAGTGTCGAGCACAGACAACTGAGGGTTGGGCAGGCGCTATAGGGTGCGACTTCAGTTCTTGAGCCCACTGCCCGGAGTCATCATGACCGYACCGATTACCGTTCTTCGCGACACCCACCCGCTGCCCGTGCTCGACGCCTGCAAATGGGAAAAGCTCGAAGGTGACCCGCACACCGTCAACCTCAACGCCTACACGAGTGAAGACGGCAGCAAGATCATGGGCACCTGGATCTGCACGCCGGGCAAGTGGTACGTGGAATATGTGAAGTGGGAATATTGCCATTTCCAGGAAGGCTACTGCGTCATCACTCCGGAAGGCATGGCGCCGATCCACCTGCGCGCCGGCGACATTTTCGTCATCGAACCGGGAATGAAGGGCACCTGGGAAGTGGTGGAAACCGTGCGCAAATATTTCGTGTTTGCCTGATACAAAAAACCGGGGGATCACCCGACGTGATCTCCCGGCAAATATCTATAGGTAAACGCCGTACCCTGTGGGAGCGAGCTTGCTCGCGATAGCGGTGGGTCAGTCACCATCAATGTCGACTGTAACGACCTCATCGCGAGCAAGCTCGCTCCCACAGTTTTTTGCCACAGCCTTGCTATTGCGGCTTGCGATAGCCGTTGATAATCGCCGAGAAGTCCTTGCCACCCTCCCCACGCAAACTCATCGCCTGATACAACTGCTGGGCCACCGCGCCGAGTACCACCGGCTGGTGCGCCTGACGCGCCGCTTCTGTGGCCAGCCCCAGATCCTTGAGCATCAGTTCGGCACCGAAACCACCGGTGTAACCGCGCGACGCTGGTGCCGTTTCAACGATGCCCGGCCACGGGTTGTACATCTCCGAACTCCAGCAACGCCCGGTGGAACTGTTGATGATGCCCGCCAGCACCTTGGTGTCGATGCCCAGGGCATCGCCAAGCGCCATGGCTTCGCTGACGCCGACCATGGAAATCCCCAGCAGCAGGTTGTTGCAGATTTTAGCGATTTGCCCGGTRCCGACCTCACCACAATGGACGATGTTGCGGCCCATCTGCGCCAGCACCGGTTGCAGGGTGGCGAACAGTTCAGGCGTGGCGCCGACCATGAAGGTCAGCGTCCCGGCGGCTGCACCACCGGTGCCGCCAGAGACCGGTGCATCGGCCATGGCCACGCCCTGTTTGGCAGCGGCGGCGGCTACGTCCCGCGCGGTCTGCGGATCGATGGTGCTGCAATCCACGGCCGGCACGCCTTTGCCGATACCGGCGAGCACACCATCTTCACCCAGCCACACACTGCGTACATGCACCGCGGCAGGCAGCATGGTGATGACCAGCTCGGCGCCCTCTGCCGCTTCGCGGGCCGATGCACTGATGCTACCGCCCAGTTGTTCCAGCTCCGCCAGCACGGCTTTGTTCAGGTCCACCAGGCGCAGTGCATGGCCGGCCTTGATCAGGTTGCGCGCCATTGGCGCGCCCATGTTGCCCAGACCGATAAAAGCGATTTTCATGTCCGGCTCCTTATCGCAGGTTGATGGTGGTGTTCACACCGTCGTTGACGCTGTCGTCATCGAACCAACGACTGGTGACGGTCTTGGTCTGAGTGTAGAACTGCACCACTTGCTTGCCGTACGGGCCGAGGTCGCCGAGC
>NZ_JBGCUL010000615.1:0-2734 GCF_054177685.1 Pseudomonas sp. P5_A2_2 | reverse complement strand
GGACAAGGGAACCGGACGACCACGAAATGATGGCTACTGCCACCGTTCTCTGGCACCTGCGTTCAGGTACTTGGTGCTGTCAGTCAAAGGTATATTTGCCTTCGAGCATGAATGCCGGCTCTCTCCAGTTGGGTCCTCTCACTACTATGCACCCATTATTTTTTATAAAACCGGCATCACACATTTTCTTGACAAGGTTCAATAGCCCTATGTTGTTCTCCACATGCGCCCAGTTAGCCCGATTATAAAGGCCATCAAGCCGAGGAAAGGAGATGCCCAATTCATTTTTGGTAAGAAATAGAATTACCTCTTCAGGCTTCTCGTTTAGTACGATGCTTTTTATGACGCTCATCGTTTTACTCCTCCAATTTGCTTGGACTCTCTGTCCGTTTGTTTGTTGTCTGCCTCTATAGCCTCGGGCGTGTAGAGTAATTCAAAATCATCTTTTAGCTTGTAGTCTTCCAGCGTCGCGGCGTGAGTATTGTTCCAAATAACACCGTCGTCATTCGGGTTTACACCGTCAACCACACCTAATGCTCTGAAACGTTCCAGCTCTCTGAGTTCATGAGTATAGAAGCGTTTGTCAGCATCTGTGATTACCAATTCACCCAGCAGAATTTTTTTCAAGCGAAAAATCATAATGGCATTGGCGTCCGAAAGACCAAAGCGTCCAGTATGTAATTTTACCAGGTCAATACCCGCCTGGGTCACGGTAGCACTTGTCCAATCGAGATCGAGGATTGGGCCGCCAGCTTTGGCGGGATTGAAAAGTCGACCACTGTATTTTCCCCTTGTGGTTGCTCCTTCATAAGGACTATTAAAAACAACGTAGATTGGCGGCAGACCGCTTTCAATCGGAAAGCAGTAAATGCAATCCCTGAAATCAGGCAATTCGACCGCGGGTAAGGTTTCAGGCTGCACAAGCAATGGCGACAGCGTAACTCCAGTGTAAGTCGGTACTTGTGCAGGTCGGGCGGGCGAAGTTGTCGAGCCGTTTCCCAAGTGAATAATTGGAAAACTGAGGATAATGGGCGGTGTATCGTTTGACGTGAAACTGTAGCTGCTGGTCGTTGGATCGAATGCCAATGCTCGCACTGGCACTTTTGCCGAGACACTCCCTCCAGCCGGGGTTGCAACTAGGGTGTATTGGTTAAGGTCGCCAAAAATCCGATAAGGAAGGTCAATGGTTCCTTCGGTAGCGGCGATTTCATTCAGGTTTGACGGCAGCTTCGGCAAAAAAGTGCTACCGGACAGTGTGAGAACTGTTTGAGGAAAGCGTTCGCCGTTAGCAAGAGCAGGTGAATAGAACAAGGCTCCGATCCCAACAGCAGTGGCCCGACTGATAAGTGCGCCCCCCACCCCTGCCAACAATTTAATGCCTCCATGGATCACTGCCCTGAAGGTCAAGCCGTCGGCGACATGGATGGCAATGGCACCCGCCACAGTTCCAGCCTCTGCGCCATTACCAATGGGTAACCTGTAGGTGTAAGCGACTTCGCCCCTTGCCAAGGCGCGATGAATTGCAGCGTCTGCAGTTGCWGAAGCGTCCTCCAGAATGGGGATGGCTTCGACAAGGATTCGTTTAACGTAGGCGGCAGTTAGCGATAATAGGAATTCTTCATAAAGGCTTAGTCGCAATGCCACATTTTCTTCTGCTTCCACATCCGCTGCAAATATCTCGGCACTTCTTTTGCTGTCTAGCGACAATGCGTCTACACCACTATATATTATTGCCTCCTGCCAACTCCTGTGCATTCTGACCCTTTGCAAAAGTTCAACGATGATCGCTTTCTTTTTTAAGGCAGCTTCCAACGCATTGAGCTCCTGCGTGTCAATGGCTGCGACTATGCGTTTTTCTAAATATTCTCGAACATTCGGTGCACCACCCGAAAAACTACTCTTTATCTGATCGCGCACCGAAAGCCCTACCGCCACCAACTTTTGGTATTCGTTGCCGGTGTTTTTGACACCCTCAATACTATGGGGCGTAGTAACCGTCGGGACAGCCCCATCCCAAAACAAAATACTATCGAAGCTTGAAGAAAAAACTTGGACTTCTGTAGCTTCAACCTGTCGAGACCCAGGCGTTATTAAAGATGAATAATGTGTAATCGGTTTTTGCATATAGCACTCCATGCAACAATATCAATTCCATAAAATAGACAGAACAAAAGTTATGCCGCAACAACGTAGCAATTTCAATATTTCAATATTTACTGCATACGTCGCGCACGAAAGATGATGGGCGGCAGTTGCGGGCGCAGGTGGGAGAGTGACTATATTTGGGTGTCGAAGGCGTCTGTGTTCTTCTTTTTGTCTGTCCTGAAACAGGTTTACACCTGTTTCACCCAGGCGCCCGAGGCACCACATCGAGCGTTTTGTATTTCAACGACAGCCCAGGACGGCGGGAGAGCAAAAGACTAGATCAGTCGGACAACAATGGCGATGACAACAAAGATTGCCAGTGCCAGGGCGGCACCGATGCCGAACGGCACCACAGTAGAGCGGATCGCGTTCGGGGCGGGACTACGCATCTCTTCGGCAAAAGCTGCAACGTCGCGGTGCAGTTGTTCAATGCTGGCTTGATTCGTAGGTTGTGTGGACATGCTGCTACTTCCTGTGTGGGTCACGAGTCGTGTCTGCTGTGGCGAGTACGAATGCTCAAAACTTCGCCCAAAGGCTGACAGCGGCGACGATAGCGGTCACCATACCAGCCCCCACCGCGATCGGGTAC
>NZ_JBGCUL010000614.1:0-2735 GCF_054177685.1 Pseudomonas sp. P5_A2_2 | reverse complement strand
GTTCATTGCGTAGGCTCCGCTAATCGAAATGCAGGCGCCATATTATCCTGCTCACGATTCGATAGCCCCAAAGCCCCCGCTAGTGTTGGCCATTGGCTGACAACTTCTTTGAAGCTGTCGATGATGTGTTCTGCATCCGCACGACCGAAAACGAGAAAAGCCCTGCAAGCGTAAACCTGCAGGGTTTCTCGGCCAGGCTGACCATCTCATTAAGCCCCCGAACCAGTCGGGGCTTCTTCATTCTCAGCCTTGCATCAGGCCTCGACACCACAACCAATCATCAAAAGATATTGATCGGGTAATCCACGAACACACGCACTTCGTTGCCGCTGACGTTGTACTCGCTCGACTTCTGCGACACGCGCAGGACCGAGCTGCGCAGTTTCACGCTGAGGTCTTTGGCCGGGCCGCTTTGGACGACGTATTTGATCTGGTTGAAGATCTCGCGCTCGGTGCCGCCTTCGCTGGTGGAAGTGGTGATGTTGTCGCCGCGCACGTAGGCCACGTTGTAGCTCAGGCCCGGTACACCGAAGGTGCTGAAGTCCAGGCCGTAGCCCATCTGCCAGCTGCGTTCGTCTTCGGCGTTGAAGTCGGACCAGTAGGAGTTCGCCAGGAAGATGGTGTTGCCACCGTCGCCGACGCGACCCTGGTCTTTCTGGTAGCCGCCGTAGGCGTAGCCCAGGTTGCTGTCGCCGGTGCTGCGCTGATGCGCGAGGGTGAACGAGTGCGGGYCGGTGATGAAGGTGGCCGCCAGGCTCCAGATCTTGTTGTCGTCGCCGGTGATACCGTTTTCGCGAACGTAGGAATCTTCCAGCTTGGTGCGGTAGCCGTTGAAGTCCAGGGTCAGGGACTGATCCTTGTCGATCGGGAACACGTAGTTGGCGTTCACGTATTGTTTCTTCAGCACGTCTTCGACGTCGRAAGCGTACAGCGCAGCCTTGAATTGCTCGGTGAACTGGTAGCTACCGCCCAATACGTTGATCGACTTCAAGCCACCGCTGTCGCGGCCTTCAGCGCTTTTACGCGATTCGGCGGTGAAGCGCCCGGCGTCCAGTTGCAGGCCTTTGATCTCTTTGGAGGTGATCAAGGTGCCGGTGTAGCTTTCCGGCAGCAGGCGCGAGTTGTCGTAATTCAGCACCGGCAGGGCCGGCATCTGGTCGCCGTAGGTCAGGGTGGTGCTGGACAGGCGGAACTTGATCGCCGCGCCGCCCTTGGACAGGTCGTCAGCCGGCTGGCCGCTGTCGCCCTTTTTGAAGAAGTCGATGCCTTGCGCGCCGCTACGGTCTTCGCTGCGTTCCAGGTTCAGTGCGTACAGCCCGAAAGCGTCCACACCCACACCCACGGTGCCTTGGGTGAAGCCGGACGAGAACGTGCCGATGGCCGCCTGGCCCCACTCGGATTTATCCGGGTTGCCGTCTTTGAAGTCACGGTTCATGTAAGCATTGCGCAGCAGCACCTTGAGGCTGCTGTCTTCAACAAAACCCTTGGATTCGGCCTGGTCGTTCGCCATGGCTTGTGTAGCGCTCAACATCCCCAGAGCGATCAGGCTGATTCGCTTGTTCAACATTTTGTTTTTTTCCTTAATACGGTTGATACGCGCTGTGTCGAACGGCCGAAACGGCGCTATCGCGCTCTTATTTCAATGCAAAAACAAAAAGGCCCGCTCACGATTTCTCGCGGCGGGCCTTTTATTGTTTTTGAGTCGTGGCGGTCGGCCACAGGCGTTGGGTCGAATCGTAGCTGCGCCCTCAACGATGTGTCAATTTCATGAATCTTCTGAAAACAGGCGAAAATCGTCCAGGAAATTGCTTTACGCGGCAGGAATATTCAATTGAAGCAGGCATCGAGACCGCAGACTGCTACGGAATTGGATGAGTCCTGCTCCTGCAGCGACTGACTCAGCCACTGCGCAAATGCCTGGGGTTTACCCAGCCATGGCCCGATATCGATCAGGGTGAATTGGTCATTGTGCTCAAGCGCCAGGGTCGGAAAGCCCTGCCCGCCGACCTTGGCCAAAAGAGCCCGGCTGTTCCTGATATGGCCTTCGGTGTCGGCCGCCCTTAAGGCCCTTTCGAAGGTTTCGCGGTCCAGCCCCATACCGTGGGCAAGTTCAAACAGCACCGATTCATCGGCGATGCGGCGCCCCTCCACGTAGTGAGCACTTTGCAAGTGCCCCAGCAACTCCAGCCCGCGACCGGCCATTTGCTCGGCAGCCAGCACCGCAGCGATGGGTGGCGCCGAGTCGAACACGGCGGTGTGATCACGCAGCAAACCTTCGAAATAGGCCTCACCGAACGGCTGCCCGCTGTATTCGGCGATACGCCGGTCATGGGGTATGACGTAATTGCGCAGTTGTGGCGAAACCTTTTGCCGATTGGCACCCGTCATCATGCCGCCGCCGTGGGCAATCACGGGCAGCACAGCCTGGGCGGCCTGCACCAGCGGTTTGGCGCCGTAGCACCAACCGCACAAGGGGTCGTAGATGTAATGCAGGATCATGGGAAAGCTCCGACAAAAATTCAGGAAAATTCGATGTCGGCAGATTAGTGCCGCAGCGGTCCCGGAAAAACGCCGGATTGGCTTTCAGACTGTTGCTTGAATCGGTCGAATGGTTGCGTAACAAAACCCTGTGGGAGTTCGCGATAGCGGTGGATCAGTCGACATTTATATTGATTGAACGGACGCCATCGTCGGAACGCCGCCCGGAGCAAGCTCGCTCCCACAGGGAACTCAGT
>NZ_JBGCUL010000613.1:0-2749 GCF_054177685.1 Pseudomonas sp. P5_A2_2 | reverse complement strand
GGCCATGATATCGAGCGTGACCACCAGATCTTCGGAAAACTCTTGCGCCCCGTTATAAATCGTGAACCGATAAGCCAACCGGTGTTGACCTTCATTACCTACGTTTCTCAACCACGCTTTGGGCAACCAGACAAACTGATCCGAATCCTCGATGGGGGCGCTCCACTCCCGTTTAGAAATCGGGATCGAGGTGTCGTCAACATAGTCAACGAACAGTTCGACTGTTTCCTCGTCGGCCGAGGGATCCGAGTGAGCCGGCACTGTGAACCATACTTTCAAATCGTCATGGGTCAACGTCGCTGGAATCAGGTTCGGCTCCCCTCCCGGCACTTCGGGAAGCAATCCTGACACCTCGGCTTGTGGCATTTTGATATCACTGAAAATACTCATGACCATGAACAAGACTCCTCAGCAAAAGTGCGCCGGAGAAATCATCCAGTCCCCTGAACAACTCTCCCGCGCCCCACGAAAAGAATATTGAATGCACGGTGTAACGGTTTGCCTCAGCCCGGTGACATCAAGTCATCCGACTACCAGTTGTAACGAACACCGACATTGGCGCCCCAAGGCTGCTCGATCTTGTCGCCATTGCTGTAATCAAGATCAACGTGCATCGACACCCTGTCGGTCACAGTCATCGCCACGCCCGCGCCCAACTCGCCGCGAGAACCCGACAAATCATTACTGAAACGGTTGCTGTTGACTTCGACGTCACTGTTCTTGGCGAATTCATGCACGTAAGCGGCGCGCAGATACGGCTGCACCACCTTGCCTTCACTGAGGGTGAAATTGCGTCCGACCGTGGAGCCCAGCTTGGCCAGCAACGAGCGTGAGCGGTCGCCGTCAGCTGACAAGCCATTGTCCAGATCGTATTTCGCGCCCTCGAAGGTCACGGCGGACAGTTGGGTAAACGGCTCGACAAAGTAGTCATCCGCCAGCTTGATGTTTCGCCCAAACTCCAGCGATGCACCGATGCCGTCAGTGTCGTAATTGCCCTTGGTTTTCTTGCCGTCGCTGAGTTGAACGTCAGATTCGTTCTGGAACCGGTTGTATTTGATGACACCGTCGAAGTAATACCCGCTCTGCGCATCCAGCCAGGTGGTATAGGCGCCCAGGTAGTAGCTGTCGACTTCGCCGGTGGTGCCACGGCTCATGTCCAGGTCGGACTGGCTGTAACCGCCCAGCACACCGACCAGCCATTGCCCGCCGCCCATGGGCAGCGGCGCATCGGCACCGAACGAAATGCCTTGCTGGGTTTGCTTGTAGGCCACGCCGGCACTGTCACTCACGTTGTATTTGTTGCCGTAGGCACGGACCCAGCCACCGGCCTTGCCCTGATCCATGCGCACCTCGCCCATGCGGGTGCGCAACGTGCTGAGCTCACCGTACCAGACCGTCGGGGCCGCATTGAACAACGCCATGACCGACTGTGTACCGGGGCTGATCGTCTTTGTGGCCGTATCCAGCACCCAGTCGTTGTCGCCTTGCTTGATCAAGTCGTAGGAAAACGCCCCGAGGTTCACGGCACCACCGGCCAGGGCGAATGTTGCGTCACCCGAGCCGATATGCACCACCGCCTTGGAACCAGCCCCTGCCGGCTCTGTGCCCTGGCTGTCGAGGGCGACAAGATGGTTGCCACTGGCATTGCCAGACACGGTCAGGGTATCCACCTGCCCGGTGGTGAAGTCGTTGTGCATATGGAACGTTCCCCCCGTACCCGACAGGGTTTCCACGGAGAGATTGAAATACTGCCCCGGGTTGCCGAACTGGACGCCACCGCCGTTGAGCGAAAGGTTCTCGACACTACCGTCACCGACCATCACCCAGAGCGCATTGTTGTTGACCGCCAGGTTCTGAACGTTTTCCAGGCGCCCGGTCAGGGTTGCAGACTGGTCGAGCAACACGTCGGCACTGCTGCCGTCGGCCACGACGATATCGCCGACCAGATGGCTGTTGTTGACGTTGAAATTAGCTGCAGAACCGTTGGTGACTTCCAGCAGCGTGCCGTTTCCCCCTTTCAACGTAGAACCGTTCGTGACCGTGATATTGGCCCGCTCGGAGTTGGTTTGGGTCTGGCCGTTGACAATAATGGCCGAGCCACTCAAGCCCTCGACATGGGTCTTGTCAAGAATCAGTGCATTGTTCGCTGGCAGGTTGCCCGCGGTGAACAGGCTGACACCGTTGAGCCCGCCGACGATCGTGCTGCCAGTCGCCTGTACCTTGCCGCCGAAGCTTTGAATACCAATGCCGTCAGCGTTGCGAGCGGTGACCGTGGTGCCGGACTCCAGCGTCAGCTCCGATTGCGCGCTGAGGCTTGCGCCAAACTGGCCGCCGGTGATCTGGCTGGCGCTGACCCGTGCAGTTGAGCCACCGTTGGCCGTGCCGATCAGACGCAATCCAGTGCGATCACTGACGACCCGACTGTTGGTAATGCTCGCCTCACTGTTGGACAGTTCGATGCCGTTGCTTGTACCCAAGGCCGTCGCCGTGGTGCCGTTGAGTGAAAGCTTCGACCCCGTCTCGACACGAATCTGGTTAGTGGCGGCACCGTTGGCCGTCAGACTGGAACCGCCTCGCACCAACCAACTGTCCTGCGTCGTGGTTGCGTCGATGGTCATGGAGGCGCCATTTTCAATCGTTGAAAGTGCCAGCGCGCACGGACTGATCAATAGCATCGGCGCAAAGGTGGCAAGCTTGAGCTTGCGTGCGAGCGGCGAAAATGAAAATGAATGTCTGACGTACATGAGGT
>NZ_JBGCUL010000612.1:0-2755 GCF_054177685.1 Pseudomonas sp. P5_A2_2 | reverse complement strand
GGGTAGGGGCTGTGGCAGAAGGCATAAAAAAACGCCGCCCATCTCACGATGGGCGGCGTTCTTCATTGCGTTGCAACGTTAGGCTTGAACGACCGGGATGTTGGCGTTCGCAGCAGCTTCACGGAACTCGGCGATCTGGTCGAAGGACAGGTAGCGGTAGACATCGGCCGCCATGCTGTCGATCTTGCCAGCGTATTCCATGTACTCCTCGACGGTCGGCAGGCGACCCAGGATGGAAGCCACGGACGCAAGCTCAGCCGAAGCCAGGTAGACGTTCGCGCCGTCACCCAGACGGTTCGGGAAGTTACGGGTCGAAGTCGACACGACAGTCGAGTTCGGCTCTACACGTGCCTGGTTACCCATGCACAGCGAGCAGCCTGGCATTTCCATGCGCGCGCCGGCCTTGCCGTAGATGCCGTAGTAGCCTTCTTCGGTCAGCTGGTGAGCGTCCATCTTGGTCGGCGGCGACAGCCACAGACGGGTTGGCAACTGACCCTTGACCTGTTCCAGCAACTTGCCGGCAGCGCGGAAGTGACCGATGTTGGTCATGCACGAACCGATGAACACTTCGTCGATCTTCTCGCCAGCAACGCTGGAGAGCAGGCGAGCGTCGTCCGGGTCGTTCGGCGCGCAGAGCACAGGCTCCTTGATGTCGGCCAGGTCGATCTCGATGATTTCAGCGTATTCAGCGTCTTTGTCCGCTTGCAGCAGCTCAGGGTTGRCCAGCCAGGCTTCCATCGCTTGAGCGCGACGTTCCAGAGTACGTGCATCGCCGTAGCCTTCGCCGATCATCCAGCGCAGCAGGGTGATGTTGGACTGCAGGTATTCGGCAATCGACTCTTTGGACAGCTGGATGGTGCAACCGGCAGCCGAACGTTCAGCCGAGGCGTCAGACAGTTCGAACGCTTGCTCGACGGTCAGTTTAGGCAGACCTTCGATCTCCAGGATGCGACCGGAGAAGGCGTTCTTCTTGCCTTTCTTCTCTACGGTCAGCAGGCCAGCCTGGATCGCGTAGTAAGGAATGGCGTGAACCAGGTCACGCAGGGTGACGCCTGGCTGCAGTTCGCCTTTGAAGCGAACCAGGATCGACTCAGGCATGTCCAGCGGCATGACGCCGGTGGCTGCGGCGAACGCGACCAGGCCGGAACCGGCCGGGAACGAGATGCCGATCGGGAAACGGGTGTGGGAGTCACCACCGGTACCGACGGTGTCCGGCAGCAGCATGCGGTTCAGCCACGAGTGGATGATGCCGTCGCCCGGACGCAGGGAAACGCCGCCGCGGGTCATGATGAAGTCAGGCAGGGTGTGGTGGGTGGTCACGTCGATCGGCTTTGGATAGGCCGCGGTGTGGCAGAAGGACTGCATCACCAGATCGGTCGAGAAGCCCAGGCACGCCAGGTCTTTCAGTTCGTCACGGGTCATCGGACCTGTGGTGTCCTGGGAGCCGACGGTGGTCATCTTCGGTTCGCAGTAGGTGCCCGGACGAACGCCGGTCACGCCGCAAGCCTTGCCGACCATTTTCTGCGCCAGGGTGAAACCCTTGGTGCTTTCAGCCGGTGCTTCAGGCTTCTTGAACAGGGTCGAAGGTGGCAGACCCAGCTCGGTGCGAGCCTTCTCGGTCAGGCCACGGCCGATGATCAGCGGAATACGGCCGCCAGCGCGAACTTCGTCCAACAGCACCGGGGTCTTCATTTCGAAGGTGGTCAGGACTTCGTCGGTGCCGTGCTTGCAGACTTTGCCAGCATGCGGGTACAGGTCGATCACGTCGCCCATGTGCATGTTGGATACGTCGAACTCGATTGGCAGTGCGCCGGCATCTTCCATGGTGTTGTAGAAGATCGGAGCGATCTTGCTGCCGAAGCAGAAACCGCCGGCACGCTTGTTCGGCACGTAGGGAACGTCGTCGCCGAAGAACCACAGTACGGAGTTGGTCGCCGATTTACGCGACGAACCGGTACCGACCACGTCGCCGACGTAGGCGATAGGGAAACCTTGACCGCGCATTTCTTCGATCTGCTTCATCGGACCGGTGACGCCTTGTGCGTCAGGCACGATGCCGTCGCGAGCCATTTTCAGCATGGCCAGGGCGTGCAGCGGGATGTCCGGACGGGACCAGGCATCAGGGGCAGGGGACAGGTCGTCGGTGTTGGTCTCGCCGGTGACCTTGAACACGCGCAGGCTGATCTTGTCGGCCAGGGTCGGGCGCTTCACGAACCACTCGCCGTCAGCCCAGGATTGCAGCACGCCTTGGGCGTGAACGTTACCGTTCTTGGCTTTTTCAGCGACGTCGTGGAAGGCGTCGAACATCAGCAGGGTGTGCTTGAGTTCTTTGGCAGCTACTGGCGCCAGTTCGGCGTCGTCCAGCAGGTTTACCAGAGTCACGATGTTGTAGCCGCCCTGCATGGTGCCGAGCAGTTCAACAGCGCGCTTCTTGTCGATCAGGGGGGATTTGGCTTCGCCTTTGGCGATGGCGGACAGGAAGCCGGCCTTGACATAGGCTGCTTCGTCCACTCCAGGCGGAACGCGATTGGTGATCAGGTCAACGAGGAATGCTTCTTCGCCAGCCRGGGGATTTTTCAGCAGCTCGACCAGGCCTGCAGTTTGTTCGGCGTTTAGCGGCTGGGGAACGATACCCAGTGCTGCGCGCTCTTCGATATGTTTGCGGTAGGCTTCAAGCACAGTTATTACCCTCATCAGTGGTCCCAAATGGGTGTCCGGGACGCTCATCCCGAAATTGCCGTACTCATGCGCAGCA
>NZ_JBGCUL010000611.1:0-2757 GCF_054177685.1 Pseudomonas sp. P5_A2_2 | reverse complement strand
GAATGGGCCTGGGTAACCAGACCAGTCCGGCCAGGGCAATCATGCAGATGCCAATGGCCCAGATCACTTGCATGTAAATTGCCGTAGGTGGGAACTGAAATGTCCAGGCGAAATTCACCAGGGTGAACTCCAGCAGTACCAGGAACAGACCGCGCTTGAACAAAAAGGCTGACACATCGCCCTTGCCCTGGTGCTTTTGGCCATACAGGTAAGCGGAAAGTCCAGTGAGCAGTATGAAAACCGGCGCACACAAATGGGCAAGTGTGCGGCTGAAAAATAGCGCCGGCTCAGTGGACTCAATGTCCATCGGGTCTGCTACCTGACGGTGCAAAAAGAACGTTTCGCGCACGTGATCCAGCAGCATAAGCAGGATTACCAATCCCCTCAGGGCATCAATGGACAGCAGGCGTTGGTTCAAGCGTGTGATGGGTGGGATGTGAGTAGAAATTGTCATCGAATGTCGCAAGCAGGGAGTGAAGGGGCGTGCCAGGGGCGACTGACAGCGTATATGCTCACATGTTATAACATATCGCTATCACCAAAAGCGACCGCTTGATTGTGTGATAGCTGGTCACCACAGAGTACCCGCCGGCGGAACTTTCGCGCCTCGCCTCATCCTGAATCACATCCCGGTGTTCGACCATCACACCGCCCTCGGAACGCAGGATATCGACCACGACCCAGTTCGCCGGCTGGCCGAGGCCAGTGAAGCATCTCTTCTTTTCTGCATGGCGAAAGCCGTGTTAAAAAATGTTATGTGAAAAAAATACTTCACATAATCTGATCACTGGTAGATGATCTTCATCAGCCGGTATGACAACCTGATAACACGACAAAAACAGGATTGCCTTGATGTTCGATGAGATCCCGACTCACGTCCTGAACGACAGCGCCCCTCATGTGGTTGATTCGCCCGGTGCTGATTCTGTCTGTCGAAACCGTATCTACAACGCGGCCAATATTTGCGCCTTGCAGGCGTGGAAGCAGTCGCTGCTTTCCTCTGGAGTACCCCATGAATAACAAGAATGTCGGTGTGGTCGGTCTGGGCGCGATGGGGCTGGGCATTGCCCGCTCGTTGTTGCGCAGCGGTTTCAATGTGCATGCCTGTGATGTGCGCACTGCCGTAACAGAGCAGTTCGCCGGGGAGGGCGGTGTGGCTTGCCTGTCACCGTCGCACATGGCCGCTGAGTGTGACGTGGTCATTACCGTGGTGGTCAACGCCGAGCAGACCGAGACCGTATTGTTTGGTGAGGGTGGGGCCGTGGCCTCTCTGCGGCCGGGCAGCCTGGTGATCGGCTGCGCCACAGTCGCTCCGACTTACGCCGTGGATCTTGGTCAGCGCCTGGCCGCGTTGGGCCTGCTGTATCTGGATGCACCGATTTCCGGTGGCGCGGCCAAGGCTGCCGCTGGCGAGATGACCATGATGACCTCGGGCCCGGCCGACGCCTATATCAAGGCTGAGTCGATCCTGGCGGGTATGGCCGGCAAGGTGTATCGCCTGGGTGACGTCCATGGCCTTGGTTCARAGGTCAAGATCATCAACCAGCTTCTGGCGGGTGTACATATTGCCGCTTCTGCCGAAGCCATGGCGCTGGGCCTGCGTGAAGGGGTCGATGCCGATGCGCTGTACGAAGTGATCACCCACAGCGCCGGTAATTCCTGGATGTTCGAAAACCGCGTGCCGCACATACTCAAGGCTGACTACACGCCGTTGTCCGCGGTAGATATTTTCGTCAAGGACCTGGGCCTGGTGCTGGATACCGCCCGGGCCAGCAAATTCCCTCTGCCGCTGTCGGCCACCGCTCACCAGATGTTCATGCAGGCCTCCAGTGCCGGCTTCGGTCGTGAGGACGACTCGGCGGTGATCAAGATTTTCCCGGGCATCGAATTGCCGACTGCCAAGCCTGAGCCTGTTTGAGGAACACCCCATGACTACCTCCACCGCACGCCCGCTTTTGGGCTGCATCGCCGACGATTTCACCGGCGCCACGGACCTTGCCAACATGCTGGTGCGCGGCGGTATGCGCACCGTGCAAAGCATTGGCATCCCGAGCGCGGAAGTGGCTGCCGGGCTTGATGCCGATGCGATCGTCATTGCCCTGAAGTCGCGCACCACACCGGTCGCCGAAGCAGTCGAGCAGTCCCTCGCTGCGATGGCATGGCTGCGCGAGCAAGGCTGCGAGCAGATCTTTTTCAAATATTGCTCGACGTTCGACTCCACCGCGGCCGGCAATATCGGCCAGGTCAGCGAAGCACTGCTGGCCGCACTGGGTAGCGACTTTACCCTGGCGTGCCCGGCATTCCCGGAGAATGGCCGGACGATCTTTCGCGGTCACTTGTTTGTGCAGGATCAGTTGCTCAGCGAGTCGGGCATGCAAAACCACCCGCTGACGCCGATGACCGATGCCAACCTGGTTCGCGTGCTGCAATCGCAAACCCGCCTGAATGTCGGCCTGTTGCGCTACGACACCATTGCCCGCGGCACAGAGCAGGTGCGGGCGCGCATCGCAGAGCTGAGGGCTCAAGGTGTCGGCATGGCCATCGCCGATGCCTTGTCGGACGGCGATCTGTACACCCTCGGTGCCGCCTGCGCCGATCTGCCGCTGTTGACGGGTGGTTCGGGGCTGGCCCTGGGCCTGCCGGAAAACTTCCGTCGCGCCRGCAAACTGCGCGATCTCGACGCCTCGAAACTTCCGGCGGTGTCCGGCGGGGAAGTGGTGTTGGCCGGCAGTGCTTCGATCGCCACCAATGGGCAAG
>NZ_JBGCUL010000610.1:0-2759 GCF_054177685.1 Pseudomonas sp. P5_A2_2 | reverse complement strand
GACTACAACAGCCTGGTCAAGGTGGACGTGGCCACCGAGTTCACCGGTTACATCGCTCACAGCGGTTCCGCCAAAATCGTTGCGCTGTATAAAGATGGCCAGCCAGTCGACGTATTGAGCGAAGGCGATGAGGGCGTGATCGTTCTCGACAAGACGCCGTTCTATGCTGAGTCCGGTGGCCAGATCGGTGATTGCGGTTACCTGCAGGCGGGCAGTGCGCGTTTCGACGTGCGTGACACCACCAAGACCGGCGGTGCGTTCCTGCACCACGGTATCCTGGATTCGGGTAGCCTGATCGTCGGTGCGCCGGTCGAGACCCACGTTGACGCCGAGGTGCGTCACGCCACGTCGTTGAACCACTCGGCGACTCACCTGCTGCACGCTGCATTGCGCCAGGTGCTGGGCGATCACGTTCAACAGAAAGGCTCGTTGGTCGACAGTCAGCGCCTGCGTTTTGACTTCAGCCACTTCGAAGCCATCAAGCCTGAACAGTTGAAGGCGCTGGAAGACATCGTCAATGCCGAGATTCGCAAGAACTCTGCCGTTGAAACCGAAGAAACCGACATCGAAACCGCCAAGCAAAAAGGCGCCATGGCGCTGTTCGGCGAGAAGTACGGCGACAGTGTGCGCGTGCTGAGCATGGGCGATTTTTCCGTCGAGCTGTGCGGCGGTATCCACGCCAACCGTACCGGCGACATCGGCCTGCTGAAAATCATCAGCGAAGGCGGTGTGGCATCGGGTGTGCGTCGTATCGAAGCCGTCACCGGTGCGCAAGCGCTGGCCTACTTGAACGCGGCGGAAGAACAACTCAAGGAAGCGGCCAGCCTGGTCAAGGGCAGCCGCGACAACCTGATCGACAAGCTGTCGGCTGTGCTGGAGCGCAACCGTCTGCTGGAGAAGCAACTCGAGCAGTTGCAGGCCAAGGCTGCCAGTGCCGCGGGCGACGATCTGTCGGCCCAGGCGCTGGACGTCAAGGACGTGAAAGTGCTGGCCGTGCGTCTGGACGGTCAGGATGGCAAGGCGCTGCTGGCGCTGGTCGATCAACTGAAAAACAAACTCGGCCGCGCAGTGATCCTGCTCGGCAGTGTCCATGAGGAAAAGGTCGTTCTGGTTGCAGGCGTAACCAAAGACCYGACTGGCCAACTCAAAGCCGGTGATTTGATGAAGCAAGCCGCTGCGGCAGTGGGCGGGAAGGGCGGTGGTCGTCCAGACATGGCGCAAGGCGGCGGTACCGACGCTGGCGCACTGGATGCGGCACTGGCCCTGACCGTTCCGTTTGTAGAGCAGGGTCTATAAGGCAGTGCTTGCGGCCCGTAGTCTAGTGGTGGGCCGCAACGCTGTTTGAGTGATTATTTGGGCGCCCTTCATGGGCAGAGGCGGCTTTGAAATGGCTTTGATCGTACAGAAATTTGGAGGCACCTCGGTCGGCACCGTCGAGAGAATCGAGCAGGTCGCCGACAAGGTTAAGAAATTCCGCGATGCCGGCGATGACCTGGTGGTTGTGCTGTCTGCAATGAGCGGCGAAACCAACCGTCTGATCGATCTGGCCAAGCAAATCAGTGGCGACGGCCAACCGGTTCCGCGCGAGCTGGACGTGATCGTCTCCACCGGTGAGCAGGTGACGATTGCCCTGTTGGCCATGGCGCTGATCAAGCGTGGCGTGCCGGCGGTGTCGTACACCGGCAACCAGGTGCGGATCCTGACGGATAGCGCGCACAATAAAGCGCGTATCCTGCAGATTGATGACCAGAAGATTCGCGGTGACCTGAAGGCAGGTCGTGTGGTGGTTGTCGCCGGTTTCCAGGGCGTCGACGAGCACGGCAACATCACCACCCTCGGTCGTGGCGGTTCCGACACCACCGGCGTGGCGTTGGCGGCAGCCCTGAAGGCTGACGAATGCCAGATCTACACCGACGTCGACGGCGTCTACACCACCGACCCGCGTGTGGTGTCCGTGGCTCAGCGCCTGGACAAGATCACCTTCGAAGAGATGCTGGAAATGGCCAGCCTCGGTTCCAAGGTGTTGCAGATCCGCGCGGTCGAGTTCGCCGGCAAGTACAACGTTCCGCTGCGCGTACTGCACAGCTTCAAGGAGGGTCCGGGCACCCTCATTACTATTGATGAAGAGGAAACCATGGAACAGCCGATCATTTCCGGTATCGCTTTCAACCGCGATGAAGCCAAGCTGACCATCCGTGGCGTGCCAGACATCCCGGGCGTTGCCTTCAAGATTCTCGGCCCGATCAGTGCCGCGAACATCGAAGTCGACATGATCGTGCAGAACGTCGCGCACGATAACACCACCGACTTCACCTTCACCGTGCACCGCAACGACTACCAGGCAGCGCAAGCCGTGCTGGAAAAGACCGCTGGCGAGCTGGGTGCCCGTGAAGTCGTGGGCGACACCAAGATCGCCAAGGTGTCGATCGTCGGCGTTGGCATGCGTTCTCACGCAGGCGTGGCCAGCCGCATGTTCGAATCCCTGGCCAAGGAAAGCATCAACATCCAGATGATCTCGACTTCGGAAATCAAAGTCTCCGTAGTGATCGAAGAGAAGTACCTGGAACTGGCTGTGCGCGCTCTGCACACGGCTTTCGAACTGGACGCACCGGCCCGCCAGGGCGAGTGATGCGTTTGCCAAAAGGCGCGGTCTGACCGCGCCTTTTGTTTTTTTGAATGGCGTGACCCCCGAGGCTGTTCTTTTGCTCGCGCTAGTCAATACTCAGGCATGTAGGGCTGCGACCGCTCCGGTTGTGGGT
>NZ_JBGCUL010000609.1:0-2769 GCF_054177685.1 Pseudomonas sp. P5_A2_2 | reverse complement strand
GTGTCGAACAGGCCGGGCTTGAAGCGCGCCTGCGCACGGTGCCGGCGATCTCGACCGAATGCGAAGCCGTGTCTGCGCAGATTCCCGACGAAGGCGCGCTGTACGCCAGCCTCGACGACCTGAAGAACTGCGCAGGCCTGGCACTCGGCAGCCCGACCCGCTTCGGTAACATGGCCGCACCGCTCAAGTACTTCCTCGACAGCACCAGCAACCTGTGGCTGACCGGTGCGCTGGTGGGCAAGCCGGCGGGTGTATTCACCTCCACGGCGAGCCTGCACGGTGGCCAGGAAACCACTCTGCTGTCGATGATGCTGCCGTTGCTGCACCACGGCATGCTGATCACCGGCCTGYCCTACAGCGAGTCGGCACTGCTGGAAACCCAGGGCGGCGGCACGCCTTACGGCGCCAGCCACCACGCCGGTGCCGATGGCAAAAGCGGTCTGGACTCACATGAAGTGGCGCTGTGCCGGGCGCTGRGTATGCGCCTGGCGAAGACTGCACAGAAACTGGAGAGCTGAGGTGGCAAAAAAGCCAAAGATTCTGCCCGCCCTCGAATGGCTCGAGCCACGCGTCAAGGCGATGCGTGTCATCAGTCTGCTGTGCTTTTTCGGCCTGGTGGGATTGCTGTGCATCTACTACCTGTTGGTCGCCGACCTGCACGGCGCCCGGCCATGGGTGATTCTGTTGATCGAGCTGGTGCCGTTGCTGATTCTGGCGCCGGGGATGATCATCGGCAGCCCTCGCGGGCATTCGTGGATGTGCTTTGTGGTGAACCTGTATTTCATCAAGGGCGCATTGGCGGCCTATGACCCGAACCGGCAATTCTTCGGTTTGCTGGAGATGGGCGCGAGCCTGGTGGTGTTTTGCTCGGCGCTGTTGTATGTGCGCTGGCGGTATCAGTTGAACCGCAAGCTGGCGGGTGAAGGTGAGATCAGCGTCGCCTGATCTGACGCCTTCGCTGCGATGCGGCGACCCGACAAGCCAGCTCCCACAGGTTTTTGCGTCGATCACACATTTGTGTTTCAACAGAGATCCTGTGGGAGCGGCGGTGCGGCGATCCGACTTGCCCGCGATTGGGGCAACTCGGTCTCAATGATTGACGGTATAAGCCAGCATCATCGAAATCTGGCTCATCGCCCGTCCGCCACTTTATTCATGCCACTGGTTGAACACGTCCTGCACCAACGCCAGGTCGCGCAGGCTGCTCGGCACCTTGTCGATGATGTCCTGCGCATTCAGCGCCGCCACCACGTCATAGCTCGGTACAAAAGTGTCCTTGCCGATCATGCGCAAGAAGCGCGGGGCGGACAGCCCACCCAACTGATGTCCGCGCTTTTTCAGAAAGGTCCAGAGCCCGACGATATCGGTCACCGGCCAATCGGCGATCAGCGCGCCGAAGCTGCCCTTTTCATGGGCCACGTCCAGTATGAACTGCGCATTGCGCGGCACACTCTTGAGCTTGCCCAGGTGGCGGATGATCCGCGTGTCCTGCATCAGCCGTTCCAGGTGCTCGGCGCTCATCAGCACGACTTTTTCCGGGTCGAACTTGAAGAACACTTCTTCGAAGGCCGGCCACTTGGCATCCACCAGGCTGTGCTTGAGTCCGGCACGGAATACCCGTAGTGCCATCATCGAAAGATAGCGATCGTCGCTGATCTTGCGCAGTTGCGCCGGGGTCTTTGGAACGGGCAGATGGGCTTCCAGTTCAGCCGCCGAACCGAAGCGGTTCAGGCAGTACTCGTTCAGCCACTTGTAGTCGCGCATGCCCTCTCCAATAATCTGAAATAAAACGAAAAAACCTGTGGGAGCGAGCTTGCTCCGGGCGGCGTTCCGACGATAGCGGTGTGTCAGGCGACATCTCTGTTGACTGATGCACCGCAATCGCGAGCAAGCTCGCTCCCACAGTAATCGGGGTCAGAGGTTGACGACGTTGACGAAGCGCGACGCCGCTGATTCGTCGATCTTCAGATTGGTGAAGTCAAACAGGTTGCGGTCCGCCAATTGCGACGGGATCACGTTCTGCAGGCTGCGGAAAATGCTCTCGGTACGGCCCGGGGTCTTGCGCTCCCAGTCCTGCAGCATTTCCTTGACCACCTGACGCTGCAGGTTCTCCTGGGAACCGCAGAGGTTGCACGGGATGATCGGGAATTGCTTGAGGTCCGAGTAAGCCTGGATGTCTTTTTCGTTGCAGTAGGCCAGCGGGCGGATCACCACGTTACGGCCATCGTCGGCGCGCAGTTTTGGCGGCATGGCCTTGAGCGAACCGTTGAAGAACATGTTCAGGAAGAACGTCTCGACGATGTCGTCGCGGTGGTGACCGAGGGCCATCTTGGTCGCGCCGATTTCGTCGGCGAAGGTGTAGAGCGTTCCGCGACGCAAACGCGAGCACAGCGAGCAGGTGGTCTTGCCTTCCGGGATCAGCTCCTTGACCACCGAGTAAGTGTCTTTCTCGACGATGTGGTACTCGACGCCCAGTTCCTTGAGGTAGGCCGGCAGCACGTGCTCCGGGAAGCCCGGCTGCTTCTGGTCCATGTTCACGGCCACGATCTCGAACTTGATCGGCGCGACCTTCTGCAAGTGCATCAGCACGTCGAGCATGGTGTAGCTGTCCTTGCCACCGGACAGGCAGACCATGACCTTGTCGCCGTCTTCAATCATGTTGAAATCGGCAACCGCCTCACCGGCCAGTCGGCGAAGGCGCTTTTGCAGTTTGTTCTGGTTGACCGTGAGAGTGCCCATGACGCGAAATCCGTGAGGTGTGACGAAAGG
>NZ_JBGCUL010000608.1:0-2777 GCF_054177685.1 Pseudomonas sp. P5_A2_2 | reverse complement strand
AGCTTCAAGCGCTTCTCTTTCGGGCCCGTCGCCATATATATAATAATGAAAATCATCAACAAGTCGCAAACTTGACAATATAGATATTACATGCCTATTGTAAACCTTGAAGTCCACAAGACGACCAACAGATAACAGTTTTAATGACCGCTTGTCAGGACAACACATCCTATAATGCTCAAGTGATATACCCAGTGGCAACAATGCCACCTCACTAACATCTAAAGCCTTGTACGTTGCCGCAATCTCCGCAGTACTCTCATTCGGAAACAGAGTAAGCTTTACATTTTTATCGTACAATTCAAGCATCTTTTTTCTAAAATAGACACTTCGATCACGCCACCAAACAATTTCTCGAGAATGGTAGATACCGATAGACAGTGCATCGAAAGAATATTTTTTCCGCTGAAAATACATATACGACAAAGTTAATAAGTCAACAACATGAACCACATCAAAATGAGTATGAGAACACGCACTCGCAGGCACCAAAGCGTTTAGCCAACTGGATGCTCCAAAAAATGGAAAATACTCAACAACGCAAACTGTTGCTACAGACGATAGCTTTTGGAAGAGTAAATCATCATATTTACTGGAGAGCAAAATCACAGTGACGGAGTGGCCCTGCTTCTGTAATTCGGTGGCCAAACGGACCACGTAGGTTTCTACGCCCCCCATGGATAGGCCACCCATCACAAAAAGTATATTTTTCAATTTACTCTCTACTTACTAATTATTGAAATTAAAAAATTGAACTGCTTCACCTGTCCAACCTGCATTATCTGTCAAATTCAAGAACAAAGTCAGTCCTGCATACAGTATTATTAGAGCGTAGCCCAGCCATTTGCCGAACAACGAAAAGAAGACAAACGGTAACAATACGTACTCAAACATCGAAATAGCCGCATAACTTCTTCCCGCGACAATTGCAAAATCGCCCAATGCAATCCGTATAAAAGTTGCGCAAAAAAAGAAGCAAAAAACCAACTCAAAATGCTCATATTCACTTGAGATCTTGCGCCAAAAAATCAAGGCCAACCCTACAAAAAACAAATTCTTTAAATTTACCGCACTGAACAAGGGTAACGGGTAGTTATAAATATCCGCATTGAGATACAGATTTATTTTCTCACCTATAAACCCAAAATTAATCAAATATGAAAAAAGTGTTTGTATATCAAAAAATGCCGTAAAAGCCAGGAGAAAAAGTGCGACGGCCGCGTACACACTGCGACCTGGTCGAAGTTGATAAATAGCGAACGGCAATAGAATCAACAATGATGACACATGCACAAATGCGGCACAGATCACCAGAAGCATGAATATACCGATCTTCCGCACAGGAACAAACGTCGCGGCCCAAAAAAGAAGCGCGGAGGCTAAACCAAGACGAATGGCATTTAGTTCTTTATTAAGATAAAAATGACAAAAATATACAAGGATCGCGGCGCCGACATGGGGAGAAAAAAACCTTATCGCCCTGACGTTCAGCGCTACAGAGGCTAATGCAACCACACTGAAAAGCACGAGAGGCTCGCTACCAAAACCGCGCAACATAGACAGCAGGGTAAAAAACCCGAGCTCCACATTGAACTGTGAGTAGCTATATCCGCATAAAAACTCATCACACCCAAAAAAAAACGGAATGTTCGTGAACATTTGCGCGTAGGCAACATCATCGCTACCTACACCCAAACTCCGTAATGCCGCTAATATCACGAGAGCTATAGCCGATGAAAAAACTGCAAGCTGCTTGACCCACCCTTGTTTAATCAGCATTTCCGTACCACCGGAAATGGTCAAAAATATGAACACAGCGTAAATAGGCCAAACAAACTCAAAAGACATCAGTTACGCACCCAAAACTTCAACGCAAGAATACTTACAAGGAAACACATGATATAGGACATCATATACGCAACCGTGACACCTTCTGCGCCAACAATAAACTGCCCCACCAACAAGCTTAGAGATACAAATAAACCAGCTTGAAAAACTTCTGAAACTATATAAATACGAGTTGCCGCTCTTGCAACTGCAACAAAACCAATGACATAGTTAGACGCCTTGAAAAAATCACCAATCAGCTGGTAGAGTAAATATTCATTTAATTCCTCGAACTCTTTAGAGAGCAGCAAGGGAACAAAAAAATCCCGCCCAAAATAAAGCGTCCCGCCGCCGACTGCGAAAACAGCCATGACAAAAACTACAAACTTATGGGTAAGCTGCTCTATTTCTTTTTTATTATTAATCCGAGATATCATCGGCATGAAATAGGATGCCAAAAAGACACTAAAAAACCCCAAATATGCACTAGAGAGCCTAATTAGACCTTGCCAAATTCCCGCCTGGGTATAACCGGAATTACTAATTAGATTTTGTCGAATATAAATCTCGACAACGGGAAATGCGATCGCGCTCACGCACAACATCAAACTGAACCAGCCTAACTTTTTAAGTAAAAGCGAATCTATTTCCCTACGTCTAAACCTGAAACGTAGCGAGGACCTCAGATATAAATAAATACTTGGAAATACCGCCATTGCCAAGATCGATATAATCGCTATCGCCGCACCCGGCAACCCAAATTTTAATATCAGAAACCAGGCAAACGGTAACGAGATCAAGTTCCCAACTATCTGAGAAAATGCAAACGACTTAACATCAGCAAGTCCATTTGCGACAGAAGAGAACAGCATATTAAAAGCTAGCACAAACTGAAAAATCGACAACAATGATATAACCCAGGCAAGACTACCATCCCCAAGTATGAACAC
>NZ_JBGCUL010000607.1:0-2779 GCF_054177685.1 Pseudomonas sp. P5_A2_2 | reverse complement strand
GCATACAACCCCGCCAACCGTTGCAGCAGGGGCGTCGGCAGCTTGCCGCCGTGGCGGTCGAAGGCGCTCTCGAGCAATTGCTGCGCATGTTCGCGCTGGCCGGCTTTCAGCGCCAGGTAGGTCGCCTGATTGAGCGAATCGAGGTTGCCGGTCTGCTGGTAATGCCGCTCCCAGAATGCCGCCGCCTCGGTATCGTGATCCGATGCCTGGAGCAGTTCAGCGCGGCGTTTGACCACGTCGGCGGTCTGCGGCTGGCTGGCGAGGTAGGCCATGACTTTGTCGCTGCGGCCTTCCTCCTGCCAGACGTCGAGCAGGTGTTCGCGGCGTCGCGTGTCCCAGGGCTCCGGCAGACGGGTCGTTTGCAGCAGGTCGGTGGCTTGCAGGCGCTGGGYGAGGACCAGCCACGCTTGCGGATTTTCTTCGGGCTGGCAACCTTTCAACTGGGTCAGTGCCGCTTGCGGATCGCGACGCGACAGCCAGTCGGCGGTCTCCAGGCACGGCCGCTGCAACTCACCACTCAAGCGTTGTACCGTGGCGCTGTCGCCGGTTTGCCGCGCCAGTTCCCACAGACGCTGGCGTTGCGCCGGATTGGCAAGATCGGCGGGCGGCAGCGATTGCATCCAGCGCTGCGCCTGCTGGACCTGGCCCATGGCAATCGCTCGGTCAACCATGGCCAGTCGGGTCTTGCGCGCGGCTTCCGGGCTTGGCGCCGTTTGCAGCAATTGCTGCAAAGGTTGCTCGTCGAGGCGTTGCRCGTAGGCGTTGGCCAGGCGTTGCCAGCTTTGGGCATCGAGTTGTTGTTTTGCGGCCAGGGGCGCGAGTTCCTTGATGGTGCTATCCCAATCGTGCAATTGCTCGGACCAATTGGCCCGGGCCTGTTGCAGCGCTTGCTCATCACCCTTGGGTGGCAGTTGCGCCAGCCAGTCATGGGCCGAGGCCGCGCCACCGCGCTTGGCCAGGCTGGCGCTGTAGGCCTGCCATAGGCGCACCCGCTGTTCCAGATTGCTGGAGGCTATCCATTGCTCCACCTGTTTTCTGTCCGGCGGATCCTGTTCGATCCAGGCCAGGCGCAGGTTGAGCAGGGCTTCGCTGTTGGCCGGGGTATCCTGCAGCGCTTGCACGGCGTCTTCGTAGCGTTGCTGCTTGACCAGCGATTGCACCAGCAGTGCCCGTGCTTCATCATTTCCTGGCACTTGGCYCAGCAGGTGACGCATCAGCCGTTCGACTTCCTTCCAGTTGCCGTTTTTCGCTTCGCGGTAACTGCGGTCCATATAGGGGTAACTGCGGAACTGATCGAAATCGGTCAAGGGTTCGGCTTGCACCCACGTCGGCGTGTTCAGGCAGAGCAACAGGCTACTGGCCATCAAGGTCTGACGATGGACAGGCTTCATGCGGCCTCCCGGGCAATGCAGTAGGCAGCGTGCTGCTCGCTCGCCTGATCGACCAAGGCCTGTTCGAGAATTTCCTGTGTAATCATGCCGCGTTCAATCAAGTGTTCACCTAAAGCCATTCTTTCCGCATCGAAATCGATCAGCGCCTGATTGAACAGGGTTGGCGGCACCATGCCGCGTACTTGCAACAGATTGCCCAGCAATACCTGGTGATGGCTGACGCGCTCGATCAGGTCTTCGTCGTCCTGATTTTTTTCGAGCACCTCAAGCATCTGATGTACTTCTTCGTTTTGACGAGGGCTGGCGTACCAGTAGCGGATCCCCAGCGTCACCCGGCCTTGTGGGGCAAGGCGGCAACGCACCGGGCGCTTCAGTTGACGGCTGATGGCTCCCAGGGACACCTGGCTCACCGGCCCTTCGGAGGCCAGTACCAGGGTTTCGTTTTCCTCGCCGACCGGCAGCACGCCGTAGTGCGTGGCGATTTTGCGCGGCACGGCGTCGATCAGGCGTTTGTCGAGCTTGAACGGATTGAGTGGCGCCCATTCCAGGTCCAGTTGTTCGGCCAGAGCCTGCACCAGTTGCGTGGTGTCGATGTGCCCGCGCAGCAGTAGTTCCTGACCCAGGCGCCGGCGTACCGGGTTGGTGATCGCGGCTTCGAGTTGATCTTCAGAGAGCAGGCCTTTTTCCACCAGACGATGGCCCAGCGGGGTGCGTTGGGCCTCGGCCAGGGCCGGAAACTCATGGGTGGTCTTGTCCCAGGCGACGCGCCGGGAATCGCCCATTTCCATCACTTGGCGCAACGCCCGAAGGTTGGCGAAGAAATTGACGAAATTGCTCCACACCATCCGGGGGGCCGACAGTAGTCCTTCGCCCAGTCCGTAAAAGCGGGTGACAAACCAACCGCGCTGGAATAGACGATTGAGCAGCATGAAACCATTGAGCCACAGCAGGCCCACCAGCAACGCGCTGTCAGAGAGGATCGAGGGGAACCGCCAGGCATTCGGCGCGAACTCGGTGACCAGCCACAGCGCGAGCATCACCACCAGCAGAATGTTCACCAGGAAGCTCAACAGGTACGCAATCAGGCCACGGCGGTCGCGCCACAGAAAATAATTGAGCATGCCTTTGCGGCTCCAGCCCAGATTCTTGGTGCCCTGGAACACAATGCCGACGATCCAGCGCGACTTCTGCCGGATCGCGTACTGCAAGTCCCGGGGAAAGTGCTCGCGCACGCAGATCACCTGGGAAAAGGCGCGGTCCATGCCGAACACCCAGGGTTGTTCCAGTGCCAGTTTCGGGTCGGTCACCGAATAGCGGGCAAAGATGCACTTCATGCCTTTTTGCTTGAGGCGAAAACCGATGTCGTAGTCTTCGGTCAGGCTCTGCAC
>NZ_JBGCUL010000606.1:0-2782 GCF_054177685.1 Pseudomonas sp. P5_A2_2 | reverse complement strand
GAGCTACACCTCGCGCAAAGGCCAGGAGCTGAGCGTGACCGAGCGTTGGCTGGCGCCGAACCTGGGTTACGACAACTAACCCCCATCCCCTGTGGGAGCGTGGCTTGCCCGCGATGAACGATGACGCGTTTTCCCTGTGAAACCGCGGCGCGTCCATCGCGGGCAAGCCACGCTCCCACAGGTTTCGGGTGTATTGTCTATGCTTACCTCTCATGTATTGATGACGAGGGTTTTATGGACGATCCAGTCGACAACAAGCCACCAACCTTCTGGCAAATGCTGCACAGCGTCATGGCCGCGGCGTTCGGGGTGCAAAGCGGGAAAAACCGGGCGCGTGACTTCACTCACGGTAAGCCGAGTCATTTCGTGATTCTGGGGATTCTGTTCACGGCAGTGTTCGCGTTGACACTGTTTGGCATCGTCAAACTGGTGTTGCACCTGGCGGGTATCTGAACCGACTCAGTGCATCAGGGCTTGCAGACTGAACGGGTAGCGCCAGGACGCCGGCTGCCCCTTGGCCGAGAGTTTCTGGAAATCCACACCGTAATCCTGAGTGGTGCTCAAAGCCAGCAATCGCCTGGCTTGTGCGTGATCGATCAGCTGCAACAACGGAACCTGCCGGTCGCGCCCACCATACTGGCTGACATCCACCCCCTGGTCGTAGTCATGCAACTGCACCAGCGCCCAACCACCCAGAGTGAAGTGGCCGCCCAACAGCACACTCAACCGCCCATCCAACAGCGCCTGTAACGCGGCCGGTGAATTGTTGATGGCGCTGAATAGCGCGTCCTTGCCGGGCTGGCCTCCGGTTTCGGCATAAGCCTGCATGGCGCCAAAGGCCATTTCATCGTTGGCCGACCAGACCAGCGACGTTTGCGGATAACGCTTGAACAACAACCTGGCCTGTTCATAGGCGCGCTCGCGGGTCCAGCTGCCATAGACCAACTGGCGCAACCGCACTTCAGGGTGTTCGGCCAATGCCCGCATCATGCCCTTCTCACGCTGTTGCGCGGCTGGCGTGATCTTCAGGCCGGAAAAGGCCAGCAGATCAATGACCTGACCGGGCGCGACCGGGCGATGCAGGCGAATCAGCTGCTTGAGCATCAAGTAGCCGCCCTCCTCATTGTTGGGCACCAGGCTGCCCAACCAGTCGGAATACTTGTCCGGCTGAGCGCCGAGCAGGCGCATCTGGTCTGCGGTCAGGCCGTTGTTGACCAAAAACAGCTTCACACCGCTGCCTTGAGCCAGACGCAGGATTTCGGGCGCAACGTACAGTTCGTTGACGAACACCAGATAGTCCGGTCGATTCGGCCCTTGCAGAGCCTCGCGGGCCTGCTTGAGTGTGGTTTCAGCGTTTCGCTCGGAATACTGGATGTGCAAATCCATGCCCAGGTCCTTGGCCGCGGCCTGCATGAATTGCGAGTAACTGACCCAGAACGTCTCCTGGGTGGTCCCTGGATTGAGGAACAATACGGACGCCGCCTGGACACATGGTCCCCAGACCATACCCAGCGCCAGCACTGCACCACAGAAGAACTTCAACATTGATCGTCCGAGCCCCCGGAAATTCGCCGCGCATTATAGCCAGCGAGCCTCCGTAAAACGGCGATTTTTCCGGTTTTTGTCAGACAATCGTCGGAACCGGGCCCGGACGGGGTCGTTTACTGATGGCTGACCCAGAAAACCGCCGTCCCCACGACCAGAATGATCAGGAACAAAATTGCCCAGGCATCAACAGTACTATCGCTTTTCCGTGCTTTGGTTGGGTTGCTCATTGCATCGCCTCTTGTCGGTTTTATCGGTGATTGCATAAAGACTCGAGCAGAGTAAAGACGACGATTGCCCGCACCACAAACAAGGGCTTTGCAACAACGATTCTCATTAGGCGATTTGGTTCTTTACATATGCTCAAACATCACTTTTACGCATAACTGCAAACTGGTATCTTGCCCCAGCTCCGTAGGGAGTGCGCGGCCGTGCGCGCAGAATTGCCGAGGTTTTATCGGACGCCAGCAAGCCAAAAAACGCCGCTGTTTCCGACCGGCCCAAGCCTGAGAACAGGACTTATATGTACGTATACGACGAATACGATCAGCGGATCATCGAGGACCGCGTAAAGCAGTTCCGTGATCAGACCCGACGCTATCTGGCAGGCGAGCTGAGCGAAGAAGAATTCCGCCCCCTGCGCCTGCAAAATGGCCTTTATATCCAGCGTTTCGCGCCTATGTTGCGAGTCGCCGTGCCTTACGGCCAGCTGACTTCGCGCCAGGTGCGAATGATGGCCAAAATTGCCCGTGACTACGACAAGGGCTACGCCCACATCAGTACCCGGCAGAACGTGCAGTTCAACTGGCCGGCCGTGGAAGACATTCCGGACATTCTCGCTGAACTGGCCACCGTGCAGATGCACGCGATCCAGACCAGCGGCAACTGCCTGCGCAACGTCACCACCGACCAGTTCGCCGGTGTCGCCTTCGATGAGCTGATCGACCCGCGCCCATGGTGCGAGATCGTCCGCCAGTGGACCACGTTCCACCCGGAATTCGCTTATCTGCCGCGCAAGTTCAAGATCGCCGTCAACGGTTCTACCTCCGACCGCGCCGCCATCGAAGTCCACGACATTGGCCTTGAGCCGGTGCACAACGCCGCCGGCGAACTGGGTTTCCGCGTGCTGGTCGGTGGTGGCCTTGGCCGTACGCCGGTCGTGGGCGCGTTCATCAATGAATTCCTGCCGTGGCAAGACCTGTTGAGCTACCTCGACGCCATCCTGCGGGTCTACAAC